>JBLHLE010000031.1:0-15740 GCA_047620805.1 Pirellulaceae bacterium | reverse complement strand
GAGGTCTTCTGATTCGCTTCTTGCGCAGTTTCGTACTGCGCCGGTCTATTTGGCGTTGCTTCATGTCTGATTCACTCGCTAACCCGGATCCCGTTTCTGATTGCCGATTGGCAGACGTCTCATCTGACCAACTAGAGAGGGCCGATTTGACGTCAAAGACTATGGGACCATAACGAAGTGGCCGCCTCGCTTATTGCAGCCATTGAGGAGAAACCGCGAACGATATTCTTTCTCTGAACTGCAACTAGCAGTAACTGCAACTTGGGCCACTACTTGGGGACGTGATCGCGAGTGAAAAGGCGAAATAGAAAATCACGTGTTCAGTATTTGTTCGTCGGACCGTCCTAATTTTCCGCTAAGAAGTCGAATTGGAATTCAGTATTCATTAGTGGATTCCCGTTTTCCTTGATGACGAGGTCGAGTTCAACGGGATCGACGATCCAACCTCGACAAGTCGGTTCCCCGCAGCGGCACGGGATAGCTGCGTTTGCTGGCCAGTTGTATTCAATGGTCAGCTCTTCGCCGGGGCGTATTTCTTTGAGAGCGAAGAGGTAGAGGTGGCGAGAGGTGGAACCGTCTTCGTGGGGGATATCGCAAAGTTCGAATGTGCAATTCGGTTCGCACGAATGGTTGACGAAGCGAAAGGGGGAGACGGGTTCGAGTTGGCGGCCGTCCTCAAAGTCGAAACAGTAGTCCGAGGTATAGTACGGTTCGCTCATCAACTTGCCCGTAATCTCTCCAATTACGGCGCAAGGGAGTATTCGTTTCATTGCGAATACTCCCTTGCCGACGCTTGTTCTTGCAACGCGAACGCGAGTCTTATCACGACGTTCTTCGGGCGCCATCGACGGTTCGCCGTAGACATCCGTGGGGCCATCAAGGCGATTTGTCTTGTCCCGCATCCGATGCTCGCACTTGAAAGCCTAGCTGCTGCGTTGTTGTCGATCGGATCTACGATTTACCACCGACCGCCACCGCCACCGCCACCGCCACCACCACCGCCATCGCGAGGTTTGCGAGGTTGTGCTTCGTTTACTTTGATGGTTCGACCGTCTTGGTCGGTTCCATCGAGACCTTCGACGGCTGCCGCGGCATCTGAGTCATCGCTCATTTCCACGAATCCAAAACCCTTGCTGCGGCCTGTGTCTCGGTCCTCGATAACTTGAGCGCTGACAACTTCGCCATACTGCGTGAACAACTGCTCAAGATCGGCGCTTCTCGTGCCGTAACTCAAGTTGCCACAATACAACTTCTTTCCCACGATATATTCTCCTCGCGAATCAAAAATAAGGCGCCGTCCAATCGTGGACGACAAATGTTTTCGTGTTTAGCAGAGAGTGTTCAGGAGCGGAGTTGGTTCGCTACCAACCTCCCGTTCACAGCTCTCTAGCGATTAGGCGTGGCTCGAAAACTAGTGGCGAACAGTAGCGATTGCTACCTCTTCTCCGCTAGTATCAAACCACTCGTGGTCGATGACTGCGCGCACCGTCGTGGGATCGATTCCCAGGTGCTGAGCAATATCGTTCACGGACTTCGAACCACCCGTTTTATAGAGGTAGTCCCAGATTTCTCCACGTATTTCTTCCATCCGTGCATCCCTTATCAAATGTCGGCTATGGCGTTTTCCCACTGGTTAGTGGTGATGACCGCCAGGTCCGTGAACATGACCGTGAGTAATTTCTTCTTCGGTAGCTTGTCGTACTTCTTTCACGGTCACATCAAAATTTAAGACTTTACCCGCCAACTCGTGATTGGCATCGAGTGTGATATTATCACCATCGATTTCAGTAATCACAACGTTGATAATACCTGCGTCGGTCGGCGCCCGAAATCGCATTCCGACCTCCAAATCGTCCACTCCCTCGAACGTGGAGCGAGGCCGATTTTGTCGGAGTTGCGGATCGATTTCGCCGTAACCCTCAGCAGGTTGAACCGTGACCTGCAAATTATCACCCACTGATTTTCCTGTGAGTTCACTCTCTAAACCAGGGACAATATTCTGGGAGCCATGCAAGTAGTACAATGGTTCCCCACCTTTACTCGTGTCGATTACGCCACCGCCCTCATCTTTGAGTGTGTAGTCAATCGCGACAACGGTTTTATCCGCAATCTCCATGAGTAATCTTCCTTCTTTCGAAACGCGAAACATTTGGCATAGAGTCATAGTGGAGGCCCGGTACCCCGGAGCTTACTCTGACTCGAGAACCCAGGGTTCAATCGAAACGGCTCAACGGCGACTCACGACTCAATAGAGCAGGTGGCGATCTACCGTAACTCTTGCCCAGGCTCGTTACACTATAGGCTACCGTGAGTTCGCCCTTTGTGCATATGTCAAACGGATATTGTTTCCTTATTATTCAGTCAAGAAACTTGTTATGGGAGCGGAGGTGAAATCGCCTTCGTATTCAGCCTCAAAATCCGCGACTTCTTCGGCCGTTTCCTCAGCAAAATCTTCATCGAAGTCATCGTCAAAGTCGTCGAGGAAGTCTTGTTCGTTCTGCAGACCAACGGCACTCTCGTCGTGGGGCACATTATTGAATGAGTTGTTCATTTATGGCACGTTGGAATTGGAGGAGGAACAGGAGTAAGAGCACTTGGTCAGCAACTCGGCCTAGGCACAGGAGTTAGCCGTGATAGTAGCAAGACGAAGCGGACCAGACTTTTATAGGGTGCGGCGGTTGTTGTATTGGATAACAGAGCCAATCCACCAAGAACTGAGGCAGTCGCTTGGTCCGACAAAGAAACCTAGTGGCTCGAAACCGCTTTCGTCACCGATGCCAGATGTAGAGATTCGCTACTTAGAGAGAGTGTATCGGTTCGATGGCCCATAGTCAATTTGACGGAACGCATTTATTTCCAAAGATTTCCGTTATTTCTGCACTAAATGCAACCAGTATTTGACCACAGGTAAACCGTCCGCTGAAAGGGGGGGGGTGGCCGTCAATTGACTCATTGAGAACTGGCATGTCGCGAGTGGCTATTTAAGGGCGAATTCAAGTCCATTTGCGAACCGTTTTGGGTCACAAAATCGGCCGTTTACCGCGAATATCATCCTCGTTCTCAACTTACAACAGCTCTCGCGGCACTTCACCGCCAGCCAGTAGGTGCATAGGGCGACGAGATTGATCGAGGACGGAGTCTTCCTTTTTCAATCCGACCGCGTGATAGATCATCGCGCAAAAATCCTCGACGCCGATTTTTCGCGAAGTCGGATGTTCGGCTTTGGAGTTGGTACTGCCAATGACCTGTCCGTGACGGTAACCGCCGCCTGCGACGAGAATACTTTGAGCTTGCGGCCAGTGGTCGCGGCCTTGGTTGGCGTTGATCTTTGGCGTTCTACCAAATTCGCCAGCCGTAACGACGAGTGTGTCGTCCAGCATCCCGCGGTCGGCGAGATCTTGAATCAGCACTCCCACTGCGCGGTCGTGCCGCGGCATCTTGCTGTCCAACCCCTGTTTAATGTTGCCGTGATCGTCCCAATAGCCGGTATTCAAAGAGACAAATCGCACTCCCGATTCGACCAGCCGTCGAGCCAACAGGGCCTGTTCGCCCCAGCCGTCGCCATAGCGTTCGCGAGTTTTGGCGTCTTCTTTGTCCAATTGAAATGCTTGCCGAACGCGACCGGAAACCAGAATATCGAGAGCTTGCTCGTCAATAGAATCCAAATGATTGAAGGTGCCCTGAGAATCGATTTGTCGTCGCATAGAATCGAATTGCTTCTGCAGACTTACTCGATTCAGCAGCCGATCCTTCGTCAGACCGTCGACGAGTTGAAAACTTTTGTGGTCCCCAGTCGGCAGGCGACCCGCCTCGTTTCCGTAACTGTATTCACCATAGCGAAACGGATTGTTGGCAACTCCCAACCAAGCGGCTCCATGGAATCCGAATCCGCCGTCGTTCATATTGACTGTCGGCAATACGCCCGACTTTCGTGGACCCATCAAATGGGAAATTACGGAGCCCATCGACGGTTGACGCGGCACTCGGTCGGAACCATTGGCACCAAGTCTTCCGGTTAGCATCCAGTGCGCCGCGGCCCAGTGGTCACCATTTCCGTGCGAGAAGCTACGGATTACGGAACATTTATCCATGACCTTGGCTTGTTCGGGACACAACTCACCAACATTTAGCCCCGGCAAGCTTGACGCGATTGGACGGTATGGACCACGCACTTCCGTTGGCGCATCCGGCTTCATGTCAAACGTATCCAACTGCGACGGACCACCGTGTTGCCAAATCAAGATGACTGACCGCTTCGAGCGATGACTGGTCGTTCGCCCCGATCCGTCTGCGGCTGCCGACTCGCTGGCGAGCAAGCCAGGCAATGTCATACCAAGGGTGCCAAGCGATCCAATCTCGATGAAACGACGCCGGTTGATGCCGTCGCACATTCGACTACCAGAATTACTCACAACGCGAAGCATAATATTCACCGGGAATTGATTGGAGCTGACGCAGACCTTACCGATGCCCTTATCGACATCTCGTATTCGCAAACCGCAATTATATCAAACTATCTTGATGGGACGGAAGAGCGGAAGTTTATTTAACCTGGACCCAGTGGGTTAGTCAAAGTTTAACGGTCAACAAGAGACTACTTGATCGCACTCGCGATTCGCTAACCGAGCAGTTCCAGCGTCAGTTTCCTCCACGCCTCGGCTTCTTGCTCTATGTGGAACTGCGGCCGCAGAGCTGCGGCATGCGAAACTAACGATTCATAAAAGTCGCCGCGTTCCTCGACCAGTGTCAATAATTCGGCCAGTTTCGTGGCGTCATCGATTGGGAAATATCCCGGATACTCCGTGCCTAACAATCCAATGTTTCCTGCGATTGGCGTTGCAAGTACCGGGATTCCCGCAACGATGGACTCGGCAATCGTGTTCGCCCCGCCCTCGACCAGCGAAGAATTCACCGTTAGCAAACTTGTCCGCATCGCAGCCAGAGCGTCGATTCGAGTGACTTCGCCCAGCCACTGAAAGCGATCGTTAGTTTTTGTTTCGTTTATCGCCCACGATTCCATTTCTGGAGTCAGCGCGGCACCGAAGTGATGGACGACTAGCTTGGAATCGGGGGCGAGTAATCTGACGGCGGCGGCGATGGTCGCTGGGCGTTTTACGTCGCGCAAGTGCCCAAGTACCGCGACGACGTTCGATTTGCGAAAGTCATCATCTCGATACAGTTGGTAGTCGTCGGGCAGCAAAACCGATCGCGGTATGATGCGGATCTTCTCGGCAAACCGCTGTGGTAGCTCGTCGGCGATCTGCTGTGACGTCACGACGATAACGCTGGCTTTCGTCAGGCTAGCGTCGATATCATCGGCGGCGACTAACAACTCGGTGCCCGTGATGACGAGTACGATGGGAAGCTCGCCATGGTAAGAATTGATTACTTGCTCGCTACGTTTTGCATGCTGCACGATTGCAAAGTCGAACTGTTTCGACGCGGTCGAAGATTCGGAGAACGTCAGCTCTTGCCCCAATCTTTCGAAGATTGCAGCCGTCCGCTGCGCGCAAACGGAGTTGCCCTTTGAGCTATTGATGGGAACAGGGCAGTGGAAGAGGATATTGGCCACGGGCTGGTTGAACTCGAATGATCAGATTTGCGGCAGCACGTACGGTTTGCGCCATTCCGGTCGACCGCGAAGTTGGTTGGCTTGTTCGTCGCCGATGAATTCTTCGGTTGTGGGGTCGAGTGTCAGCGTTCGGCCGATTCTCGCAGCAATGTTACCGGTGTGGCAAAGAACGGAAACGGGGTGTCCAACGGTTTCGAGATCGCAGTTTGGTCTCGCCCGTGTTTTAACGCACTGGATAAAGTTTTCGACGTGCTCGGTAGCGTCTTGTCCGCCGTTAAATTCCTTTACCAGTTCGTCTTGAGCAGAGTAGGCTCGCCAGCGACTGTTACCAATAACCATATAACCTTTGTCGCCATAGATCGCGGCCCCTTCAGATTCGCCATGATAGGAATAGGGAGCCCAGATTCTCATCTCGTACGTGATCATTCGTTTTGGCTCGAGGTCGTACTGATAATTTACCTGCAAGGTGTCAGGCCATTCCTGCGCGTCGTCGAAGTACCATTTTCCTCCCATGGCGGAGATCTTGCTGGGGAGGCCGAGTTGTGGTTTGCCTTCGCTGGCGAGCGAAGCGCTCATAGCAGCGACGGCGAAATCCAAACGGTGGACGCCGTCATTTCCCAAATCGCCGGTCCCGTAGTCGTAGAACCAGCGCCAGTTGCCGTGAAAGCGATTGGAATTAAATGGCCGTTTCGGTGCGGCCCCGAGCCACAAGTCGTAGTCAACTTCCTTGGGCGGTACTCCGTCGACGGCTTTTCGCAGGGCGCCTTGCCGAGTGCTTTCCCATGCTTTGGCGACAAGGCAGCGGCCAAGATGACCTGCCTTGATATATTCAACTGCCGTTTGGATTCTCGTTGTCGATCGATGTTGCGAGCCCATTTGAATAACTCGCTTGTATTTCTTAGCGGCCGCGATCATCCGCTGGCCTTCAATGATATTGTGGCCGTCGGGTTTCTCGACGTAAACGTCTTTGCCTTCCACGCAGGCGAGGATCGTTGGGATTGCATGCCAATGGTCGGGAGCCCCAATCACGATCACGTCCAGCGACGTGTCGTCGATCAGGTGTCGGAAGTCTTGGTGAGTTTTTGGTGCCTTGCCTTGAAGCTTGCTGACGGCTTCGACAGTCGCAGGAAGTTTGCGCGTGTCGACGTCAGCAATTGCCACAATGTCAACATTTTGGTTGGCTGCAAAGATGCGATTGAGCGAAGCTGCTCGTCCACCCGCTCCCATCACTCCAGCGCGTATCCGTTCACTAGCTGCTCCTCTGGCGATTCGCGGCAGGGCACTCGGCAAAGCGGTCAAGAGTGCAGCGGAAGTCGAACTGGCAAGGAAACTCCGTCGGTCCATTTTGAATTCCTTTGGAAAAAAGCTCGCAAGAGTTTGCAGTGATACGAGTTGACTGGATCTTAATTAACGGGTCCCCAAATTTCCTTTTGCACTTCGTACATCGTGGGGTCGTGCTCTTTCAATTCGGCGCGAACGAACGGGTAGAAGTCATTCACACCGAGGTACGCTTCCGTCGATTCGGCGAAATACTCCTTGTGATTCGACAATGCGTAGTGGCGAACCTTTGCGCCCGTATAAAGCAGGACTTTGTCGTAGATCCCTTTTTCTTTCGCTGAGTTAAAGGCCGCGATTATCTTCTTGTTGTCGAAACTAAGTTTCTGGTCGTGATAAGAATGAGCCAGCTCGTGCAAGATCACGTACGGATGTTTGGCCCACGTGCCTCGAGAGAACAAAGCCTTGGCGTGTGGAATGTGGACGTGATTGACCAGGCGCGGGTCGTGCTTGTTGGCCAACAGCCAGCCGCGGCCAGGGTGATATTGCATGTTGCCCAGAACGGGATTGTCGAGCTCAATCCAGATGGGTAGCGTTTGCAAGACTTCGAGTTTCTCCTTGGGAAGAATGTATTTGATACGTTGTAGATGGTTTGCCAGCGCTTCAAATGCCAATTCTTTCGTCTCTTTGTTCTCTTCTTTCAACAACGCCGGATCGACTGCAAGCGTCCAACCTTCCAGCTTCATTTCAACGGGGTCGTAAAATTTGGTGTCTTCGGCCTGGATCGTGGAGCAAGCAGCGAAAACTGCAATTGCGCAAGCGAAGAGCGTGAGTTGTCGCATTGTCGAAAGGCCGCGATTCTGAAGTTGCATGGAGGGATCTCCGATCGAGATGTTATGTGGCATGTGGATGGTTATTGGACTCGTAAAAGGGGGCGGGAGCCAATGGCCGGAACGGGCCCACTGGTGCTTCGCACTATTGGCTCGCGTCCCCTTTATCCGCGGCCCCCTTTATCCGCGGAGTATGTGAACACTATGTTAGCCGACGCAAGATTGAATGTCTCGTCAATGCGGTGAGATTTGGTCGTGGAAAATCCGGCGTGTCGGGCCGGCGAATTCGCAAAAAGGGAGTGACGAATACGACCTGCGGGCGGCGAGCGGCATACTTGGCCTGGGTTTTGCAATCCGACGTGCCTACGCTACGATGTGCGGGGCACAGGAGTTAGGATCGCCGAGCGTCGTTCGCGGAGCCCGCCTCGCTAAGGACATCGCCTCGCTAAAGACACTGCCTCGCTAAAGACATAGAACAAGGGTAAAAGGAACTTCAAGATGAAACCTTATCGTTTTCAAAGTTCAATCGTCTGTTTCGTAGCTATCGGTTTTGCTTCGCTTCTCGCAGGCTGCTCCCCAACCGCAACTGGGCATGCGACTCCCGAGTCTGTTTACGCCGCGTCGCAGGAGGCGATTAAGGCACAGGACTATGGGAAACTTGCCGATTGCTTTACGGCCGAAGCTCAGCACCAGACTGCGGGCGGTTTTGTTATGAACGTCGCCATGCTGAAGAAATTTGCCAAACTAGCAGCAATGCAGGGCCCCGCTGCAGTTAAGAAAGCAGAAGAGAAACTCGGGCCGATGCTCGAAGTGCTGACGAAGCATGGCGTCGGCGATGAAAAACTGACCGAACTCGTTAAGGGGGTCGGGATCGCTGGTATCGGTAATTCGCGGGAAGCAAACGAACGCGCGGGTGCGTTGATCGATGACAAACGCGGTTTTATTTCTGACGTGTCCGCGGCGTATGCAAAAATAACTGCAGCCGAGGGGCAGCCGCCCGCCGCTTCGTTTACCGGCGAGTTGAAGGACTTGCAAGTCGACGGTGACACAGCGACTGGAGCAATGTTCAATGGCAATGCCCGGCAGAAGAACGAGCCAATCACATTCAAGAAGGTCGAAGGAAAGGGTTGGTTGATTGACGTTAACTAGGAGAGTGAAGAAATTCTGCGAACATGTTGAACGCAATCGAGTCGTTCACCGTATGGTTTCTTATCGCTCGACGGGTTCCGAAAAAAAATGCGAGTTTGGGAAATGAACACCCACGAAGATGCGATCATTCGCTCGTTCATTGCATCCCCGCGACGTCCACGGTGGCTCGAATTGCTAGTTTCGGACAAACGCGGACGAATGGTGGGGAAACTTAACCACTGTACTGCTCTCGACGAGCGATACACAACGGCATTGCCAAAGGACACCGATGTTGTTGCCCTGCTTCGTTCCAAAGGTGCCCCGCAGACTTGCTATGTACTTTCTTGCGATGACGCGATCGACGGGCAAGAGATGGAGTTGACCGAGGCCTTCGCCAAAACCAGAGACGGAGGATGGGGCACGATCATCGGTTGTATCCCCGGCAAATTGGCGTTTTACTATGACGAACTTGGCGATCGACGCATCTTGCTGGAACGACCATCATGAGTCCGCCAGAACTCGCCATGTTCTCGTCTTTCTATCGTATTTTTGGCTTCATCCGGCTTTCAGCTGCGCGGCATTTGGGCGATTCAGAGGAATGTGCCGGGCACAAATTGCTTCAACAATCCGCCAATTCGACTAGAATGGAAGTTGGCAAGCTTTAAAACGTGTTCGACTAACAGCCTCTATCTACCTAAAGAATCCTTGTGTCAGACAAACGTCGCATTTCATCGCACCTACGACAGCTGCTCATCGAACAGCTAGATGCGCGAGTTTTGTTTGCAGTCAGTGCGGAAGCTCAGGAGTTCGTTTACCAGTTGAATATGGCGCGGCACGATCCCAACGCCTACTCTTTGCAGCAAGAGCTAGGGGTCGACTTGTCGGATGTCGAAGCGAGTCCACCTTTGGCAGTCAATTCGGCGCTCGGCGTCAGCGCTCAATTTCATGCCAGCGAGTTAGCGACGCACAATTACTTCGGGCATCAGAGCGATGTGACTGGCGATTGGCCCAATAAGATGGCTCGCGACGCGGGCTACGATCTCCCCAGTCATTGGCCGGACGATTCCAATCAGGTCGAGTCGCTGGCGGCAGGGACGTTGTACGACACCGCCGCCGAGGCGGTGGATGCACTAATTATTGACGCCGGTGTGCCAGGGCTTGGGCATCGTCTACAACTTTTGTCGATTGGAGATTTCTATCGCGGCAACCAGGAAATTGGTGTCGGTCACGCCGAAAACAATCAGTCGACCTATACACATTATTGGGCCGCGCATCTTGCCAGAACGGGCGACCCCGACAACTTCTTGACGGGTGTGGTCTATGACGACGCTAATCAAAATGGACGGTACGATGCGGGCGAGGGCATCGGTGGTGTGAGTGTTGCAGTTGGCGCCGCGACCGTGTCGACTAATGAAGCAGGCGGCTGGTCGATCGTGGCTGACGATGGTTCTCATGTTGTCCGCGTCGTCGATGCAACTGCGGGTATCGACTCCGCAGCCGTCGTCGACGTGCTGGGACAGAATGTCGAAGTTGATTTTCGAGTTGGAGACAATCATCCGGCAGTGGCGTTCAGCACGTATGTGAATCGGGGACCGACCGCTAATGATGATTCGTTTAGTGTTCGAGCTGGCAGCAGCAGTGAATTAGTAGTATTGGAAAACGACCTCGACGACGATGGACGCTTGGCCGTCGATTCGATTTTAGTCACGCAGCAGCCGACGAACGGTTCGCTCGCGATTGGATCCGATGGAATCGTAACTTACACGCCCGCTGCGAACTTCGCGGGAACAGATTCGTTTAAATACAAGGTGCTGGATGACGACGGTGTTGAATCGACCGCAGCGACGGTCGAACTCGACGTAACGGTAGTAGGATCGGCATGGACCAATCCAACAGACGCATACGATGTCGATGGCAACGGGCGAGTCGAGCCGCTGGACGTTTTGCTGATTATCAATCGTCTCAACGCGACGGGGCCGCAAGCCTTGCCCGATCCGCCAGAAGGTCCGCCACCGTACTTTGATGTCAGCGGCGACGGCCGCATCGCACCGATCGATGCCCTGCAAGTTGTCAACCGAATTAACGGGACGGAAGCCAACGGAGAGTGTTCGGACTGTCAGAGCGAGGCGGATGCCTTGCTGCAAACAGCCCTATTCGACAGCTTCTTCTGGTCGTTGCCGGTGATCCGTCAGTAAGACATCTCTCGAACAAATAGAGAATCTCACGCAGAGCCGCGCCGACGCAGACACTTAGCGCGGCCTTCGGCCGCGACAAAATTCTGGAGCCCTTTTCATTCATGTTCTAATCGCGCTGACGCCAAAACACTTCTCAAAACAACATGCGCTAGTCGAGTCCCACAATACTCCATTCTTTCCTTTCCCTTCTTCTCTCTGCGGCCCTCTGCGACCTCTGCGTTTAGCACCGCACACCAAATCCCGGGACGACTGGACGATAGTTCTTCAACGCGGCGAACGCAGAGGTCCGCAGAGGAGGAAGAAGAATAGAATTGGCGAATCGAAAGCTCGCGGGCCGGTTGAACAGTCGAGACTGCTGAATTACCTAACCGGCGCGGAGCTGCGGCCGCGTCTTCTTAGTTCTTCTTAGCGTTTGTTTTAGCATTTGCGAACGGCCAATCCGAGGGTTGATAAGCGATCTTCAGATGTGGCGTAGCGAGTTTCTTGCCGTCTTCGGCTATCGATTGCATCGCGGAATCGATAAGCCCAGTTGTGAGCAGAGTACGCTCAACGGGATACGACGGTTTGCCGGTTTGGATCATTTGGTCGATGGCTTGCAGTAGATAGGCGAAATGTCCGTAGGGTTTTTCCTCCTCCAGTTCAAACCAGACGGCAATCGGTTCGGCTTGACCTTTTAGTTTAGCCGCGAAGCCGAAGTGTCGCGCCACACCGTTTGCCATCGCCACGCCGGACCGGAGCCCATCGCGATGTTCGAACAAATAGAACGGCGCATCGGGGCGCAGTTTGTCTTCGAGTTTGCCTTCGAGTTTGCCTTCTCGAGTTTTGGGCATGATCGCCAAGGCCGCTTCGAGTAGCTCCTTCGACCAACGTCCTTCGCGGTGGGCTTTCCATACGGCTTCGCCTCGAACAGCCTGGACGGACGAGACACCGCTCTCGCCACCTTTCCGGCGTTCGATCATGCACTGCAAACCCTCGATCGCGTGGAATCCATAGGGCTCCAAGCCGCCATAGCCCACACCGATCACCGCTTCAATTTCGCAGCCCATCGGCAACGCGACCGCCGGTCTTCTCCACGTTACCGGGACTGACGAACCGGCCATCAGCGGTATTCCCATTTCGCGGGCGGTGTCGTACATGTGCTTTGCATCCGCAAAATTGTACGACAGGTGTTTGTCGTTGAAGACAGGAACAACCGAACCTGCTTTGCGAAAGCTTTTAGTGATCGCGTCGAAGAGTCTGCGACGGGGATACATCTTCTGTTTGGTATTTTCGGTCAGCGGATAATCGCCGTGTTCGCCGATACTCAAGACACCCGCAACTTGCACCTGGCCGGTTCCGAGCGTGATCGCCTCGTCGATCGTTTTGCAAATACGAAATCCGTGTCTATCCGCGAGGGCTCGAGACAAGTCGTTCTTCGGCATTTGATCGGCATACATTGAAACGACTTTAAGGTCGGGCCCCGGTCCTCCGTCTTGCCGAAAACCTGCGAGCACTTTGCCGACGATCACGTCGGCGTGCGAATTGGGGCCGTACGTGGTAACGACCGCCGCAATTGGCAATTTCTTCTTCGGCTCGTCATTTGCCCACAGGTCATTGCCAAACGGCAACACAAGTGTCGCTCCAAATGCTGTCGTTTTCAGCCAGTCGCGTCGCTGCATTGGTGACATCGCGAATTCTCCTCGCAGGCTATTATGTTTACGTAGATTCTTTACCGCAACGTAGGCGAGCACAATAGCTGAGGTTGCCAAGTGTGGCCTGGAAGGCGAAAACTTCGGAACTGAGCCTACGGGAATGCCCGCCGGAACTGTGTTGCGTTTGTTGCCAACTACCGCCTGTGCCTGCTACCGCCCCCAACCATCACTCCGAAACTTTTTGCGAGTAGCGCGGCAAACCACTATGATCCAGCTTACTAGGTGTTATTGTGACTCAATAAAACCGACTGTTTGTTACTCAAAACATCTTTGGCGCAACGTTTTCCAAGGAGCACTTAATGGCTTTCCTGAGACTATGGGCGGCTTTCCTGAGACTATTGGCATTTATTATTGGCATCGCTCTCGCCGCCACGGTTGTTGCGGAAGACTTTCAGGAAGGGGAACTAACCAGCGCCAACTACGGGAAGTGGCGGGACCACGTTTTACCCAGAGGTTGGGAGCTTTCCTATCAGAGGATCGCCTGGCGACCGAGCTTCTGGGAGGCTGTCATCGAGGCACAAGAGAAGGACAAACCGATATTGCTCTGGGCGATGAATGGGCATCCGCTTTGTAATACATGAGGTAACGGTGTCAAAGACCGACAGTTAGTCTGGTCCAATAAAGATGTACAGAAGTTGACCTCCGAGTTCGTCGTAGCTGCCGACGCCTGCGACCGCATGCAAAAAACAACGTGTATGGATGAAGACGCGATTCTATTTCGGAAGTTCAGCGGGAAGCGAACTTCCAGCAAAGGGAATCGGGGAGGCGCACAAGGCCATTATGCGGTGACGCCGAGTGGAGAGTTGTTGGCATCTAGCTCCAACGAAGATCCGAAAGCACTCGTGGCGTTGATGAAAGAGGCTCTGGATAAGTGGAAAGAACTTCCTCGCGAAAAGCGACTGTTACCCAAAGCTCCAGATCCCACGGCGGCGGAGAGCTGGCGCCGCGTGGAAAACTTGTATCCGAAAGATGGCTTGGCGTTGCAAGTCATCAGCCGCGACCAGAAGCGCGTCCGCTGGCCCGACTGGAATTTGGACTACGCTTGGTTCCGCCAGGATGAGGCTCGATCGCTGCTGCCCGCTGAACCAACAAAAGATGCTCAGCACGAGGTTCCCCAACACCTAGTCCAACGACTGGCTCGATTTCACTTGATCGACAATGTCTATGCTCTGAATTACACCTACTTTCCTAAAGAGGCAGTCGAAAAGGCGAGGGTAACTGCCACTGTCGAACAAGTTGAGGGAGATCTGGTGTCGCTTCGCTACGAGGGAGAGACGCGGGCCTCGATCGTGTCCCCCAAAAAAATCGGTTTCGAACCGAAGCTGCTTGGCCGAGCAAAATACAACCTGAAGGAACAGAAGTTCGTTTCGTTCGAGTTGGTGGCAGTTGGAATGCGCTGGGGATTGGGGAACTGCAATCAACGCCACGACCCGAATCCCGCGCTGATGGGAATCGTATTTACACTCGCCGGTGACAGTGCAGCTGAACGACTTCCGCCCGCGTTTATTTCCCGATACGGCTGGTAGCTCTGGCGAAGAAGAGGAAACTCGATGAACCGCACGAATGTCTGTTTCGTTTCGAATGTCTGTTTCGTTTCGAATGTCTGTTTCGTTTCGAATGTCTGTTTTCCATTGCTCATGGTCCTGGCAGTGACTCCCACTGTCCGTGGTGTTGAACCGAGCGACGCATTGATCGAAATGTTCCTCGAGACGACAGCCAAGGCCGAGGCGGGCGATGTTAACGCGCAGTACAAATTGGCGGGGCTCTACAGTTCCGGCAAAGGGACGGCCAAGAGCGAAGTGCAAGCCGTCAAGTGGTATCGCCGCGTCGCGGCACAGAACGACGCCAGAGGTCAGAGCATGCTCGGCGTGATGTACACCAATGCCCGCGGAGTGGAACGCGATTACGATCAAGCGATCGTGTGGTTTCGCAAAGCGGCGGCGCAGAATAGCGCTCATGCGAAATACAATCTCGGCTATATGTACTCCGTCGGCAAAGGTGTCGCCAGCGATCAAGTCCAAGCCACAGAGTGGTATCGCCGAGCGGCCGAACAAAACGACGCTGGCTCCCAAAGGATCCTCGGCAGCCGTTACGCTGTTGGGCGAGGAGTGGACAAAGATATCGTGCTGGCCCACGCCTGGACTCAGGTCGTCCTGCCACGCGACGGGAATGTAGCAAAAAAACAGTTGGTTGAAATCGAATCGCAAATGACCGTCGATCAAATCGCCGCCGCCAAAAAAGCTGCGGAAGAGATTTTTGCCCGCCTAACGAAACCAAAGACGTTCTGACCTAGTCCCCTAGTAATGCGATTGTAAGATGTCGTGAAGGCGACTACGGGGTGTTGCTGACGAACTCCGCATTTTAGTCCTTGCAACGCTGTTTCCAAGCAACATCATGTGGAACTAACGAGCTTCCTGGAAAACGTCAACGCCGCCCGCTGAATCCGCAACCCAGTCGACTGCTCATAGCTTATCCGCCCTCGGCGTGAATACGCTTTTCCGTAGCGACCATTTCCTGAGCCATCCGCCAAGCCCATAGCGAGATCTCTTCTCGGAGGGAATCGCTGTCCGGTACGCTGTTCACTTTCGCGATGATAGCTTGCATTGCCAAGCCCGCGAACCACTTGACGTCGCTGGCTCCATGAGAACTGGAGTCCTTGGAGACGGGGAACATGGATTGTGACATAGAACGTCCTTTCGAGACACAGATCGTAAGTCATAGACGAACATACTGACATTGCCGTATTCCATTGCAGATCAAATGCTTCTGCACTACAAAGTAACTGCAACCCCCGTGCCGATCGAATGAATCGCAAGTTACTCCCGCGAATCGTAGCCGTGACAGTGCGGCATCGCGCGTCTACGCCCACAGTGAGCGACTTTGCACACTGATTTGTGTCACGCATTTGACGGGCATCTCTTGACGGGCATCTCTTAACGGGCATCTCTTAACGGGCATCTCTTAACGGGCATCTCTTAACGGGCATCTCTTAACGGGCATCTCTTAACGGGCATCTCTTAACGGGCATCTCTTAACGGGCATCTCTTAA
>JBLHLE010000030.1:0-16021 GCA_047620805.1 Pirellulaceae bacterium | reverse complement strand
CAACGACCACATCACCAAAACACTGCCACTTGGCAAGACATTCCAGCTGCAAATCGGCAATGGAACACAGACGATTGAATTCAAAGTCGAAAAAGAGGGTCAGTTGATCTCAGCGGAGCAAGAGTAGCCGCGAGGTATCTCAACAGAATGCGCGAAATCTAGTCGCAATCTACGTTCATTTTAGGATGGGTGGGCACTATAATAGAGGAATCTCGCCTATTTCCCTCTTTGTCCCTGCCTCACTACCAAATCCGTGATTATGAGCCTCAAACGATACTTCCTCCGGTGCTGGCCTGGCGTCCTTTTTCTGGCCGCGTCACTCTTCGCCGTGTCACTCTTCGCCGTGTCACTCTTCGCCGGGTCACTGTTCGCCGGGTCACTGTTCGCCGGGTCACTGTTCGCCGGGGCGGAAGACAAAGATTCGGTTCCGCAATTCAACGACGAGCAAATCGCGTTTTTTGAGAAACAGATCGAACCGCTGCTCAAGATGCATTGTCTGAAATGCCACGGCGGTGAGTCAAAGATTCGCGGCGGGCTGCGTTTAACGAGTCGCGATGCGGCAGTTCGAGGTGGCGAGTCTGGTGCGGCAATCGATACAGCAAAGCCGCTTGAGAGTTTGCTTCTTTCCGCGGTTAATTACAAAGACTATGAAATGCCTCCCAGCGGTAAACTGCCGCAAGAGAAAATTGATCTAATCACCAAGTGGCTCGAAATGGGCGCACCCTGGACTCCCGGTACTGACGAACCGGCCGCCGCCGAACACAAGCAATTGACGATTACCGAGGAAGACCGAAATTGGTGGGCGTATCGAAAACTAGTTCGTCCCGACGTTCCCAAAGTAAAGAACGGCTCCTGGGTCACCAGTCCAATCGACGCTTTCATCCTCCAACAACTGGAAGCAAATGGACTCAATCCCGTCAAACCAGCGGACAAGATCGCGCTCATCCGACGGGCCACCTACGATCTCATTGGCCTCCCTCCGACTCCTGCTGAGATTGACGCGTTTGTAAACGACAACTCCCCTGCTGCATACGAAAACCTGATCGATCGGCTTCTCGAATCCGATCACTACGGTGAAAAATGGGGCCGACATTGGCTGGACCTGGTCCGCTACGCGGAAACCCACGGCTACGAAAGAGATTCCACCAAGCCATTTGCGTGGCGGTACCGCGACTATGTCATTCGTGCTTTCAACGAAGACAAACCCTACAGCCAGTTCATGCTGGAACAACTCGCTGGCGACGAACTCGACGATGTGACGACTGATTCGCTCACCGCAACGGGTTACTACCGTCTTGGCATTTGGGACGACGAGCCAGCGGATCGCAAGCTCGCGCTGTTCGATATGTTTGACGATATCGTATCCACAACCAGCCAAGTCTTCATGGGAATGACGGTCGGCTGCGCACGATGTCACGACCATAAACGCGATCCCATCGCTCAGTCCGACTACTATCGCATGGTCGCAATTTTCCGCGACGTCCACTACACCAACGGTAGCAACACGCGCGACTTCATGGACCAGAAGCAACGCGAAAAAGCCGACCGGATACAGCAGCTACAAGATGAAAAACAGGCTGCGATCTACAATCAAGTGTTCCAGCTCAAGGAAGCATTCAAGCAACAACTGCAACTGAAACACCCCGACGTTCCCTTGGACAATCTGCCAACTGCCGATTTGGTGGAACTGAAGTATCGCTTCTATCGAGATACTTGGAACGAGTTGCCGGATTTCACTAACCTCCGTCCCGAAACGGCTGGTGAATTGGCGAGCAACTTCCTGACGCTCGCACCCGCCTCGCGCAAGGATGCCATCGGCCTAGTTTTCGATGGTCGTCTACAAGTGCCTGCCGACGGCGAATATACGTTTCACCTCGACACGACTGACGGCTCGCGACTGCTTATCGATGGCAAGCAAGTCGACGAACGAAAAGCGCGTGGCCGGCAAAATCGCGACGTCACAGCCACGCTGAAGAAGGGCCTCGTTCCGTTTCGGTTGGAGTACTTTCACAATGTCGGACAACCGCAGTTGAATATCAGTTGGTCCGGGCCCGATTTTGCTCGCAAACCGCTTTCCGATTCTGTGTCGCAGTTCTCCCAACCAGCTGCGATCCTTCCCGATTCACGCCAAACGGGTCAAGACTGGAAATACTCATTTGAGGCTCCTAAGGACGACTGGAATCGCCTTGACTTCGATGACGTTGCTTGGAAAACGGGGCAGGGAGGGTTCGGCACCAATGGCACTCCCGGATCGGTTGTTCGAACGACTTGGAATAGTCGGGACATCTGGATGCGTCGCGAATTCAACGTGACGAAAATGCCCCGCGGCCTAGCGCTATCCTACCACCACGACGAAGACGTCGAAGTTTACCTGAATGGTCGAAAGATCTTCGAGCGAAAAAGTTATATCGCCAAGTACGAACAAGTTACGTTGCCCGCCGAAACGCTTTCGGCTGTCAACAAGGGTGCGAATGTGCTGGCGGTACACTGCAGTCAAACTGGCGGCGGTCAGTTCGTCGACATCGGCCTGCTGGATACTTACGTCAAACCGGATCTCAATCAACTGATACTCGCCCACGGCCAAGAACTGCTCGGTAACCAGCGGCTCGCGGAATACCAAAAACTTCAGAAGCAGCTTATCGCACTTCGCAGCACTCCTCCGCCCGAGACGGGTGCTCTTAAAATTATGAGTGTGAGCGAAGGCGGATCGGCATCAACGCACGTTCTGATACGCGGAAACCCGCATGTCGAGGGCGAGCCAGTCACGGCGGGTTTTCCCCGTGTGGTCGCTGCACAAGATGTCGCTGTTCCGGAACGGACGAAGCACAACACTTCGGGTCGACGAAAGCAGTTCGCCGAATGGCTGGCCAGTGACGACAATCCAGTAACAGCTCGAGTCATGGCCAATCGCCTTTGGCAACATCACTTTGGTCGAGGTCTCTGTGGGACACCCAACGACTTCGGCAAACTCGGCGTCCTCGCAACTCACCCCGACCTGCTTGACTGGTTGGCCGTCGAGCTTCGTGCGGGTGGTTGGACGCTGAAACGAATGCACAAAACGATCATGTTGTCCAGCACTTATCGCATGTCCTCGTCAGACGAGAAAGTCGCCTTGGCGCAAGACCCTGCGAACAATCTTTTCTGGCGTTACAACATGCGACGGCTGACAGCGGAGGAAATTCGCGATTCAATTCTGAGCGTGAATGGACGTCTGAATACTGCTATGCACGGTCCGAGTTTCTATCCAACGATTCCGCGCGAAGTATTGGCGGGACAATCGGTACCAGGAAGTGGATGGGGTAAGTCACCACCGGAACAACAGGCTCGCCGCAGCGTCTACATATTCATTAAACGTTCATTGGTGCCACCCGAACTTGCCAACTTTGATTTCGCCGATACCGACTCCAGTTGTGCCGCTCGGTTTACCACTACCGTGCCGACTCAATCACTCAACTTGCTAAACAGTGCATTCATGCACGAGCAGGCGGCGCTACTCGCCATACGATTGAAAACCGAAGCAGGCGACGACCAGTCAAAGCGTATCGCAGCGGGATTGCGGTTGGTGATCGGCCGCAAGCCAAATCAAGCAGAAGTCGACTGGGGACTTGATTTGATCAAAAAGTGGCAGAGCGAAGATGAAATTTCCGCAGAAAAGGCATTGGATTACTTTTGCCTGTTACTGCTTAACCTGAACGAATTTGTTTTTGTCGACTAACATTTGTGGAAATGCGAAAAAGAACGATGTCAAATCAATCGAATTCACGAAATGGACAATTCTGTGGTCGCACGCGTCGCGAGATGCTGTGGGAAACAGGTGCAGGATTCTCAGGTCTCGCGATGGCGGGACTCATGTCGGATGACAACTTCTTTAGTAGTCAGGCAGTCGCTGCCGATGGCAAAACCGAATGGACGAACCCGCTAGCCCCGAAAAAGCCGCACTTTGCAGGGAAGGCGAAGAACGTCATCTTCCTATTCATGTACGGTGGCCCGAGTCACGTCGACACGTTTGACTATAAACCGAACATGTACGCTTTGGACGGCAAAACGATCGATGTGAAAACATTCGGTCGCGGCGGTCGCAAGAATCAAGGTCGAGTTGTCGGGCCGAAATGGAAGTTCAATCAATACGGCCAATGCGGCAAGTGGGTCAGCGATCTCTTCCCCAATCTCGGCAGCTGTGTCGATGATATTGCCTTCATTCACTCCATGTACGCCGATTCACCCATTCACGGCTCGGCGATGCTGATGATGAACTCGGGACGAGTATTGAGCGGTCATCCGTCCCTAGGTTCGTGGGTGAATTATGGCCTCGGCAGCGTGAATCAAAACTTGCCAGGATTCGTCGTGATGCTGGACAGCAAAGGCGGACCTATCAGCGGCGAGAAGAACTGGAGTAGCGGTTATATGCCAGCCAGCTACCAAGGCACGTTGTTCCGACCCGTGGGCGAACCGATCTTGGATCTCGAACCACCGGCCGGCATGACTCGCCAAGTACAACGTCGTTTGCTCGATGGTTTGCGACAGTACAACGAAGCTCACGCCAACTTGCGGGAAAGCAATTCGAATCTTTCGGCGCGGATCTCCAGTTATGAACTGGCCTACAAAATGCAACAACACGCGCCGGAAGCAGTCGACCTCAGTAAAGAAACAGACGCGACGAACAAGCTCTACGGAATCGGCGAAGGCCGCACCGACGATTTTGGACGAAAATGTCTGCTCGCGCGCCGGATGGTCGAACGAGGAGTACGCTTTGTCCAAATCTACTCCGGTGGTGCCCACAACGACGACAACTGGGACGCCCACTCCGATATGGTTCGCAATCACTCTTTTCATGCAGGTAACACAGACAAGCCGATCGCCGGCCTGCTGAAAGATCTCAAACAGCGCGGGCTGCTGGATGACACGCTAGTTGTTTGGGGAGGCGAATTTGGTCGCCAACCAACAGCCGAGTACGCGAAAGGAACCGGCCGCGATCACAATAGCTTCGGTTTCACAATGTGGATGGCTGGCGGTGGTATTAAGGGCGGAACTAGCGTTGGTAAGACTGACGAACTCGGCAGCAACGCGATTGAAGATCGCTTCCACGTCAAGAACTTGCACGCCACCGTACTGCAACAGCTGGGACTCGACCCAAACAATCTGAGCTACTTCTACAACGGACTCGACCAGAAACTAGTCGGTGTCGAAGGCGCCGATCCGATTCGTAAGATCATGTCGTAGCTGCTACGCATTAAACCGATCGCGAGCTCAACCGATATCGCTAGTCGATGTTGACAATCTTATCCAATAAACTCTTATCTAATAAATACACGTCGAATGAACGAACGCTGAGATTCCAAATGAAATCGCTGCTCTCAATTGCTGTCGCCTTGGTCCTCTGTTTTGGTCTACATTCTTCAGCCATCGCTGAGCGTCCAAACGTCCTCGTCATACTCGTCGACGATTTAGGTTTCTCGGATGTCGGATGTTACGGAAGTGAAATCGCAACACCGAATTTGGATCGACTTGGAAGCGAAGGTTTGCGGTATACGCAGTTCCATAACACGGGTCGGTGTTGGCCTACGCGAGCCTCTGTGTTAACTGGCTATTACCCGCATCAAGTTCGCCGCGACGCGATTCCGGGCGTTGCCAGTGGCGGCCGCGGAACACGACCTGAGTGGGCGGAACTGTTGCCGTCGATGCTCGCACCCGCGGGCTATCGTTCCTATCACTCAGGCAAATGGCACGTCGATAGCATGCCGATTGCGACGGGATTTCATCGTTCGTATTATCTTCGCGACCAGGGCCGGTTCTTTAGTCCGCAGGTTCACTTCAAGGACGACAAGAAGCTCCCTGTGGTTGAGCGAGGGAGCGGGTTCTACGGGACAACTGCCATCGCCGATAGTTGCATTGAATTCTTGCAACAACACCAGAAAGAGCATGGTGACAAACCGTTCTTTCAATACCTGGCGTTCACTGCCCCACACTTTCCGCTACACGCGTTACCGGAAGATATCGCCAAGTACAAGGATGTCTATCGATTGGGCTGGGAAAAAACTCGCAACGCGCGGTGGGCGAAACAGCTTGACTCGGGCATCGCGAAAGGAAAGCTCTCCGAATTTGAAGAGGAGATTGGGCCGCCTTATCATTTCCCCGATGCGCTGAAGATTCTGGGAGACGGTGAAGTAAATCGACCGGTCGAGTGGAGTGCTTTGACCGAGCAGCAGCAACAGTTTCAAGCAATGAAGATGGCGGTCCACGCCGCGATGATCGACCGAATCGACCAAGAGATTGGTCGAGTCCTCAAGCAGCTCAAGAGAATGAATGCGATGGAGAATACGTTGATCATGTTCTTCTCCGACAACGGTGCCAGCGCCGAGATCATGGTTCGAGGCGACGGACACGATGCGAATGCTGCGGCAGGATCCGCTGGATCGTACCTCTGCTTGGGTCCCGGTTTCTCAACAGCCTCCAACACACCATTCCGCCGACACAAGACCTGGGTCCATGAAGGTGGAATCGCAACACCCTTGATCGTCCATTGGCCCTTGGGATTACAGAAAACGGGCCAATTGCGAAGCGCTCCTGGTCACGCCATCGATTTAGTCCCGACGATACTACAAGTCGCTGGAATCAAGCGGGAGCTGGGCATAAATACTCCGCAGTTCCCAGGCCGAAGTTTGGTCCCTACGTTTAGCGACGATGTGACAATTGATCGCGATTCTCTTTGGTGGCTACACGAAGGAAATCGCGCGCTGCGAGCCGGCAATTGGAAACTGGTAGCCGCGAAAGGCGATCCTTGGGAACTCTACGAGATGGAGAAAGATCCCAGCGAAACGAATAACTTGGCCATGCAACATCCGGGGCAAGTTGCTGAAATGGCCAAGCAGTGGGAAGAACAGTATCAGAGGTATCAAGAAGACGCTAAGCGCGACTTAAAGAAATAGGCGGTCTCTAGATTCTTGCACCGCGACGCGCGAGTTACCTCCCCGCTCACGGTTGTTCTTGGTCGACTGCGAATTTGATATCCGCGTGGAAGATTTGAATGACTACTTTGCCGTGAGCATTGTCGCCGACTAGTAGCAAGCCGCGCTCTTGCAATCGCCCCAGTTGCCAACGAACTGGGTACCAGTTCTCCTTTGGAATGGGCAACTCTCCGCTGAATAGTCGAGATTCGCGGGCAAAATATGTCCTTTGCGACCACCTTTTCGAAATGACTTGGGCGTTAGTTTCACACCCCACTTTAACAAAGACCAACAGATCCTGACGCACAAACCGCAAACCTTTACTAACTCGCTACTTGCGATTTGCTATCATTATTTACCAACCATAGGCTAGTTGGCTTATTTTAATTGACAGAGATGCCGATTTAAACGTAATATCAACGCTGATTGATGGATACTATTTTGCCGATCACTGCCAACGGAGTTTGAAACATGCTTTCGATCTACGACCCACAGCCAACACGCGACTGCCAAGGATTTCGGCGGCGCGAGTTTTTGCGCGTTGGCGGGTTAAGTTGTCTCGGTTTGGCGGGATCGAGTTTATTCAATCAAGCTGCGCTTTCGTCTGAAGGATTAAAGGAGTACGCAACAGGCAAGTCCGTTGTGTTCTTGTTCCTCGGTGGCGGGCCATCGCACATCGAAACATTCGATCCCAAGATGTCGGCGCCGTCGGAAATTCGCAGCATCTTCGGCGAGATTCCCACCGCACATCCAGGAATTACGTTTGGAAGTCACTTTCCAAAACTGGCGGCGCTGGCCAAGAAGTTTTCGATTGTTCGTTCATTCCAATCGAAGAACGGCGGTCACGAATACGTGCGAGTCACGACGGCTGGCAACGATACCAAAGCATCGCTGGGCGCGCTTTACACGCGCGTCGTTGGAACGAACCATCCCAAGACAGGCGCTCCGCTCCACACGCTCATCCTTCCCGAAGCTGTCGCCCCCGAGAATTTCAAAATCGGTAGCAACTTTGAAACGGGTCACTTACCCGGTCTCACGCAGCCAGGAGTCCTCGGGAAGAATTACGAAGCATTTAGTCCGAGTGGCGGGGGACCTTTGCAGGACAATATGGAGATGGCGATTTCCCCCGATCGTTTTGCCGACCGCCGCGAAGTGCTCTCGCAACTAGATCGCATGCGGCGACAGATGGATATTGATGGCCGCATCGATAGTTTAGACAAGCTTCAGCAACAGGCCTACGATGTGATCACGGGTGGTGTCGCGGAAGCTTTCGATCTCTCCAAGGAAGATCCGAAGGTCGTTGATCGCTACGACACCAGCCATTGTTTCCGCAACGAAGAAGTACAGCGCTGGGGCGACATGCGTCGTTCCACCAACTTACTCGGTCGGCAGATGTTGTTGGCCCGCCGACTTGTCGAATCGGGTTGTGGATTCGTCACCGTTTCCGATTGCGGCTGGGACATGCACAGTAACGGTAACAGCCCCAAAGGACTCGCTGGAATGCGTTGGCTCGGTCCGCAAGTTGATCACGCCGTTTCGGCATTCATCGAAGATTGCGAATCTCGTGGTTTACGGGACAAAGTGCTGCTCGTTGTTACTGGTGAAATGGGACGAACTCCGCGCATCAACAACAATGGTGGACGCGATCACTACGGCGAACTCACGCCGATGTTGCTCTATGGCGGCGGACTGAAAATGGGTCACGTCATTGGACAATCTGATGGCCACGCCACCAGACCTACAACCCAGCCCTACAATCCAACTCACATGATGTCGACGATGATGCACACGTTGTTCAAACTCGGCGAGCTGCGTCTCGATCCGAGTTTGCCGCGCGACGTCGCCAACGTCGTGCTATCGGGCGACCCAATCCTACCGTTGATGTAGATCGAAAAATCGACCCGTGGTCGTTCCCTTCTCAGACCCGTCGTTCCATCGCGGTCGATAGCCAGCGGTACGGCATGTTGTCCGCCGATTTCGAAAATGGGCAGAATCCTTAGCGCCAAAGGCAAAGTTGGGCGTAATTTTCGAACAACAGGCAACAAACACTGGAATGTGGCCTCGCGACTTGCGAAACTAGATGCTGCACAAATTCTCACATAACAAGGTGAATTGAAAAAATGCGGAATTCACTTCCAAACTTTATCTCTTGCTCATTTGTCTACTTCTCGATATTCGCTTCGCTCATCTCCCCACTGATGGCGGACACAAAAGACGCGGACCACTTCGATCGTCAAATCGCACCGGTCCTCGCTCGACGCTGTCTGGGTTGCCATAGCGGAGCTGAACCGAAAGGAAAATTGGATCTGACGTCGCGAGTCAGCGCCATGAAGGGTGGCGAATCTGGCGTCGTGATTTCCGCGGGCAAGTTCGAGGAAAGCTTGTTGTGGGAAAACATCGAAACTGACGAGATGCCGCCCAACAAGCCGTTGCCAGCGGACGAGAAACTACTCCTCAAAAACTGGCTTGCGAGCGGAGCGAAATGGGGTACGGAAACGATTGATCCATTTCGGTTTTCGACTGCCTCCCGCGCTGGATACGATTGGTGGTCACTGCAACCGTTAAGTCAAGTTGCGCCGCCGGCTGGCAAGTTGCCGCTGGGTTGGACTGCGAATCCTATCGATAGTTTCATTCATGCGAGGCTCGTCGATGCGAAACTCGCTCCGTCCCTCGAGGCAGATAAGCTGACGCTCATCAGGCGATTGTCATTCGACCTGTTAGGTCTGCCACCCACTCCCGAGCAGATCGAGAAGTTTCTGTCCGACAATTCGAGCGACGCTTATGAAAAACTCGTCGACAGATTACTCGAGTCGCCACATTACGGGGAGCGTTGGGCGCGGCATTGGTTGGACGTAGTTCGCTTCGGTGAGAGTAACGGATTTGAATACGATCAACCTCGAAACAATGCGTGGCACTATCGCAACTGGGTCATCGATGCGCTGAACCAAGACATGCCCTACCGTGAATTTGTGCGACTGCAATTGGCTGGGGACGTGCTCAATCCAAACGACGCACAATCTGTCGCCGCCGCTGGTTTCCTCGTCGCTGGCGCTCATAACACGACATTGCCGTCGAGCCAGAAGATGCAAATGACGATGGCTCAAGACGAAATCGAGGACCTGGTCGCTGTTGTGGGCCAGACCTTTCTGGGTTTAACCGCCAACTGTGCTCGTTGCCACGATCATAAGTTCGATCCGATTTCGCAAAAGGAATACTATGAATTTGCCGCGAATCTGACGGGCGTCCAGCACGGCGAACGAACGGTACAACGGACTCCTCCACGAGATGTCCAGCAGCTCATCGCTTCGATTGATAATCAGCTCGCCGCTTTTTCCAAAGAGGTTTCCGAGATGGAAGAACCGGTTCGAGCCAAGATCCTCGAACAACGAAAGAGCGGCCAAGTAAAAGGTCCCAATCCGCCAACGGCATACGCGGCTTGGGAATTCGATGGCGACGTAAAAGACCGAAATGGGATTCTAGATGCCGAGTTAATTGGCGGGGCCAAAATTGAAGACGGCTCGCTCGTGGTCGACGGAAAAGAAGCATACGTCAAAACGAAGCCAATACCGGTGGCCATTGCCGAGAAGACGATTGAGGCCTGGGTCCAGCTCAACAACCTTGATCAGCGCGGCGGCGGCGCCATCAGTTTGCAAACCATGAACGGAATAACTTTCGACGCGATTGTGTTCGGTGAAAGGGAGCCGAAGAGATGGATGGCCGGAAGCAATGGCTTCGTCCGCACTAGACCATTCGGCGGCCCCGAAGAGAGCGAAGCTACCAGCCGACCTGTTCATTTTGCCATCGTCTATACGAAGGATGGATACATTGCTGGCTATCGCGATGGCAAACCATACGGAAAGCCCTATACACCGGGCCCACTGCAGCGTTACGCCGCCAACTCCGCTCAAATCGTCTTTGGAATCCGACACGGTCCACCCGGCGCAAACAAGATGCTCGCCGCTCGTATTACCAGAGCTCAATTCTATAATCGCGCCTTAAAAGCCGAAGAGGTCGCTATATCTGCAGGCGCCCAGGATGTCGATTACGTGCCGTTAGCACTTCTCCTGAAACGACTGACTAACGAGCAACGACAGCGACGCACCCTGGTTAAAGGCGAAATGTCGAAACTTGAAAACAAGCGCAAGTCGCTGGCGAACAACTCCCCAACCAAAATGTACACTTGTGTATCGAGGAATCCGGGTGAGTCAAAATTGCTTCGCCGAGGCAACGTATCTGACCCGGGTGAAACGGTAGCACCACGCGGGTTAAGCGCTGTCCCTGGCGGCAGTGCGGATTTTCAGATTCCTGCAAACGCCAGTGACATGGATCGTCGGAAAAAACTCGCGGATTGGATAACCAACGAAAACAATCCTTTGTTCTCGCGAGTCATCGTAAATCGACTTTGGCATTATCACTTTGGCCTTGGTTTAGTCACCACTCCGAACGATTTTGGATACAACGGTGGAAAACCGAGCCATCCCGAACTTTTGGAATGGTTGGCTGGCGAGCTGCGAAAAAGCGACTACCGCTTGAAACCAATGCACCGTCTGATCGTCTCTTCAGCGGCATACAAACAGTCTTCCAAGCCGAACACGGCTGTCGCGAAGGTCGATGCTGGAAATCGGTTGCTGTGGAGGAAATCGCCTTTGCGATTAGAGGCCGAAGCTATCCGCGATGCAGTGTTGTTAGTTTCCGATCACATTGACTTGCAGACGGGCGGCGGAGGATATCGCGATGTTCGACACTTCGCATTCAAAGGCAGTAATTTCTACGAACCGCTGGACGAAGTAGGTGAGCAGAAACTTCGTCGCACCATTTATCGGTTTTCGCCCCGCGGCGGTCGCAACCCGTTTCTGGACACGTTCGATTGCCCCGATCCGTCCACGACCGCGCCTGATCGGGCAAACACTACCACGCCGCTACAGGCACTGGCTTTGCTAAACAACCCGCTCATGTTTCACATGTCCGAATTGTTCGCCCAGCGTATTACTCGAGAGGCGGGTGACGACGTTGGCAAACAAGTCGCGACAGCTTTTGAATTAGCGTACGGTCGCGCGGCGGATGACGAAGAAATCAAACTAGCAACGCGATTTTCCAAAGAACATGGACTCCCAGGTCTATGCCGAATCATATTCAACAGCAACGAATTTATTTTCGTTCAGTAATAGACTAAGGACCCCATCATGTTCGGAAACTCTCAACACGATAGTCGCCCGGCGACGCGAAGAGACTTTCTCAACTTCACGACTGCATCTTTGACGTCAACCGCATTCGCTTCGCTGTTGGCCCAAGATAAACCGTCGTTTGCGGGCACCGTTCCGAGCAGCGCGGGTGATCCGCCGCCGCATCATACAGCCAAAGCAAAGCGTGTAATTCACATTTGTCTGTGCGGTGGTTTAAGTCATATCGACTCGTTTGATTACAAACCTGAAATCGGCAAGTTTCATGGTAAATCGTTAGTTTCGGATCATCGGCCGGAGACCTTCTTCAACAAAGTTGGATTGATCCGACAAAACGACTGGGAATTCAAACAACGCGGTGAGAGTGGGCTTTGGGTTTCAGAACTCTTCCCGCACTTGGCGGAGGTCGCCGACGAGTTGACAGTCATTCGGTCCATGGTAGCCGAGTCGGCGAATCACACTCCGGCGACCTTTGAGGAGAATACAGGGTTCCGCTTGAACGGCTTTCCGGTGATGGGGTCTTGGGTTTCCTATGGTATGGGTTGCGCGACCGACGAATTACCTGCCTACGTCGTATTACCCGATACTCGTGGCTTTCCGGCGGGTGGCACTATCAATTGGTCCAACGGGTTCTTGCCCGCCGAGCACCAAGGCGTCGCGTTTCAGTCAAAGGGCCCGCCGATTCGCGATCTTTTTCCGGCGAAGGACGTGTCCTCCAATCAAGAGCTGCAATCTCGCGAGTTACTCAGTCAGCTAAATGGCATACATCTGCAAAAGGCTGGCATGGACGATGCGTTGGTCGCTCGAATGAGATCCTACGAATTGGCAGCCAAGATGCAGTTGGCGGTTCCAAAAGTGACGGACCTGTCTCAAGAGACAGCGGAAACTCGGGCAATGTACGGTATCGATAACAAAGAAACAGAAGACTTCGGAAATCAATGCCTGTTGACACGACGGCTATTGGAACACGGTGTCCGTTTTGTGCAGTTGTTTTCCGGTGGTTCGTTTGGTTCGCCGCGAATCAACTGGGATGGCCACGAAGACATGGTCCGCAACCACAATCGAGAAGCACGACGCATAGACCAGCCAGTTGCAGCATTGCTCAAGGACCTGCGACAGCGGGGAATGCTGGACGATACCTTAGTTCTTTTTACCAGTGAATTCGGCCGCACTCCATTCGCTCAATCCGGCGCGAACGAGGTCGGTACGGGGCGCGATCACAATATGTATGGCTTCTCAATCTGGATGGCCGGCGCCGGCCTAAAGCCAGGCATTACCTATGGAGCCACCGACGAGATCGGTTGGAAATCGGTCGAAAATCCTGTCAACTGGTACGACTATCACGCCACCGTTTTGCACCTGCTGGGAATCGACCACGAGCGACTCACCTACTACCATAATGGCATCAAACGCCGATTGACCAACGTCCACGGTCACGTCCTAAAAGACATCTTGGCGTAACACCACCAATAGAAAGAAGATCGCTCAGACTGGCGGTCGTTGGATAGTTGGCACTATGCGTTCTTCGTACGAAACCGCTGTTCTACTTCTGCCTTCACGGACTACTGAGTCCTTGTTTTAGAAACGAGACCAAATCGGATACTTGCTGTTCCGATAGATATAGCACTTGTAGTAGCTCATCTCGAGTTGGATTGTTGGCGTCGGTGACTCCGCCAAAATTGTAATGTTCAACTACCTCTTGAAGCGATTTGAAACTGCCATCGTGCATATAGGGAGCCGTATGAGTTACTTCGCGCAGTGTAGGTGTCTTGAACGCACCGAGGTCTTTTGTCTGCTTTGAAATCGCAGCTCGACCTTGCGTTTTATCTGACACACCGATCCCAACATTGTGAAATTTCTGATCCGAAAAGTTCGAACTGGTATGACAAACGTGACAGCGGGCGTCGCCAAAAAACAACTTCATCCCGCGAATTGATGCTGGAGTTAACGCCGTCACATCTCCACGAGCGTAGCGATCGATTGGCAGATCATCCGCAATGATCGTTCGCTCGAAGGCAGCGATCGCCATGGCAAGATTTCTCGCCGTTACGTTACTTCCGTAGACATTCTTGAACTCGGCACGGTATGCGTCAATCGCAGCCAGTTTGGCGACCAGCGCATCCAAAGACATGTCCATTTCTCGCGGGTTTTGAAGCGGCTCAAGCGCTTGTTGCTCAAGCGTAGAAACCCGTCCATCCCAAAACTGATGCTTGTTGTAGGCGACATTAAACAGGGATGGAGTGTTCCGGTTGCCTTGTTCTTTGTCGACTCCAACCCCAAACTGCCGCCCATCCGACCATGCTTTTTTTGGATCGTGGCAGCTGCTGCAAGAAACATCGCCCGTTCGAGACAATCTTGGATCGAAGAACAGTTTTTTGCCCAAAGATACTTTCGCCAGCGATGTGGGATTTTCGCTGGGGTGCTCGACCGCGGGTAGCGGAGTCAATCGTTGATCGGGTTCAGTTGCGACAGACTCATGGGATACTGCGGCAAACGGAAACGCGACCACAAAGATCAAGATAGATAGCCGCATCAATCGAACTCACTACTTCATCGAACTCACTACTTCGGCCCTACATAGCCAACACCCATCTGCCGACCTGCCCAAATTACATCGTTGCCCTTCCAATGAATCTCAATGAATTTGCTACTGGTGACGTGATCACCCTCGCCGTTTGGTTTTTCCGTGAGATGAGCGACGACTGCTTTTGTCTGTGCGTCGAATACCTCACCGGTATCGGGCCAAGCGTACTTGCCGTCGCGACTAAAACAAATCCAACCGTGACTATTAATCGCAACTGGCAGCGTCTTCATGAATTTTGGCGGGGCAGACGTGTTATCGAAAACGTGCATTTGCTTGCGACTTTGATCGCATAGCCAAACTTCTGTTTCGTCCGGTGTAAGACCGATGCCGTGACAACGACCCTTCTGGTTCTCTAGCCCGGGCACATTGACGATGTGTAAAATTTTACCGCTTTGGACATCGCCAATCTCGAAACCGACCCCGTAACCCTCTTTTCGATAAAGATGAGTATTTATGTACGCTCGGCGGTGCGACCCATCGATAGTTAATGGCTGAATCACACCAATAATCGGTCCGACTCGTTTCACGACTTCGTCCGTCTTTGTGTCAATCACACTGAGCATATCGTCGCGGACGGAACCGCAATAAACTCGAGTGCCATCCAAACTGACAATCAAATTGTGGATCCCACCTTTGTCCGAAATGGCCACGTTTGTAATCAAGCTGCCTGTATCGGCATCAATGACTTTGACGTTAGGATTGTCACTCCACCAGCCTCCTGGAGCATAGAGTTTCTTGCCATCGGGCGTGATCCCAATTCGATCGCAGCCACCTTCTTCTTTCGGATACTGCTTTTCCCACAACACCTTTTCAGTCTTGAGATCCATGCAAAGCAGTTTGTCATTGTTGTGCGCTATGTAGAAGCGACCTGTCGCCGCGCACGCAGTGGCACCTCGTGAGCCACCCAATTCCGGCATCTCGATAAATTTGACTAAGTTGTGTCCGTTGTCGATATCGTAAACGTAGATGCCTTTGCCACCGCGCCCGCCAGCACCGTCACGAGAAGTAACATACAGCAAACGGCGTATCTCGTCGTCTGCTTTAACGGTGGCCGAAAGTGTCAGAACAATTAATAGGACGGTAAGCCATCGCGCTGTGGTTCTGTTCATTACATAACGCCAGTTGAAGACAAGGACACCGAGTCAAAGTTACTAGGAAGATTGTCTCGCATTGGACGACGACAATCAAATACTTCTCGCAAAACAGGACCGAGTCGTCGCGTCTTTCCAAGCCAGGCAGCTTTCCACCGTGCGACTCAGTCGTGTGGACCAGGTTAACGAACACCAACAGAGAACACCAACAGAGAACACCAA
>JBLHLE010000029.1:0-16062 GCA_047620805.1 Pirellulaceae bacterium | reverse complement strand
TTGCTACACCGCCAGAGTCGTTGGCTGAAGTTGCCAAGCGATACGCTGAATTGCTGGTCCGCTGCAACCAGACTCAGCCGTTTGATGACGTCGATCAAGAGGCCGTCCGGCAGACAGTGGTATCCGCAACGTCCCCGTTGCGATTCGCGCCGAAAGATGTCGTGGATCATTTTACGCGAAAAGACCTCGACCAACTTCGCAATAAGGAGCGGAACTTGGTCCGGCTGTATAACGAGTCGCCCGGCACGCAGCCACGCGCCATGGCGCTTCGCGAATCGTCTAGCAGCTATGCCCAGCGAGTCTTCATCCGCGGCAATTCAGAAAACGAGGGCGAGTTGTCTCACGGCGGCTTTCTCACCGTGCTCGCCGCGAAAGAGTCGCGACCATTTACGCACGGGAGCGGCCGCCTGGAATTGGCGCGGGAGATAGCCGATCAAAGGAATCCCCTCACCGCCCGCGTCATCGTCAACCGCGTTTGGCAATGGCATTTCGGCGCGGGACTTGTTCGTACGCCGAGCGACTTTGGAACGCGCGGCGACGCGCCGACACATCCCGAGCTGCTAGACTGGTTGGCCACGCAGTTCGTAGCGGAAGGTTGGTCGCTGAAAAATCTGCATCGGCAGATTTTACTTTCGGCGGCGTGGCAACAGTCTAGTCAAGATAACTCCGAGTATCGAAAAACCGATCCCGCAAACCGTTTGCTCTGGAGAATGAACCGGCGACCACTCAGTTTTGAAGAGTTGCGAGATTCGCTGTTGTCAGTATCTGGTCGGCTGGATACCAAGATCGGTGGTCGGCCGAGCGATCTGGTTAAGAATATCGTCCGCCGTCGTACGGTGTTTGGCACGGTCGATCGAATGGCTCTGCCGGGGTTCTATCGCTATTTCGATTTCCCCGGGGCCGACACGCACGTGGCCGTGCGTCACGAAACGATCGTCGCTCAACAGGCCCTTTATTTGATGAACAGTGGATTCGCAATGGAACAGGCCAGCCACGTGGCGCGGAGAGCAGTTTCGACCAGCGACGATCCCTCAGAACGTATCGACGCGCTCTATCGTTTGGTCCTGGGACGAAGTCCAAGTGCGGAGGAGCTGGCGCTGGGCCTGAATTTCATCTCGTCCCAACAAGATGCCGCGGCCAATGATTCTAAAGTGGCCAATGATTCTAAAGTTGCTGGGGCTCCACAAGTTGCCGGTACTGATCCCCAAGCGGTCGACGAACCGCCCGTTCCCGCGGACCCTTGGCGATACGGTTGGGGCAGATACGATGAGACCAAACAGCGATTGACGGACTTTCAACTGTTCCCGCATTTTGCAAACAATCGCTGGAGCGGCGGAGCGCAGGAAATCGATCCAGAGTTGGGGCGCGCCTACCACCACTCGCGAGGCGGGTACGCCGGACCGAATAAAGAACTCGCTGTTGTCCGTCGTTGGATCGCGCCGATCGGTGGACAATTATCAATCACTGGCCTCGTGTCTTCCCAGATGAATTCAACGCAACCGCTCGGCGACGGCGTCCGAGCCCGCATCGTATCCAGCCGACTGGGACAGCTGGGCGCGTGGGTTGTCTGTGGTACCGAGGAGCCGACCGAACTGCAAGACGTAGTTGTCGAGCCAGGCGACACGATTGACTTCGTAGTCGATGCCCGCGGACGCGAAATGCACGGCACATTTTCCTGGGCACCCGTGCTAACCATGCAAACGTCCGAGAACTCGGATTCCGTAAAGGACCACATCTGGGACTCGGCCAAAGACTTCAAGACACCGTCCGAACCACTTGCGCCGCCCAACTTCGGCGTCTGGGAGCGGTACGCACAAGTATTGTTGGAAGCCAACGAATTTTTGTTTCTCGACTGACGACTTTGGAGTGATAGAGATGCTTCACCAGCCAATGGATTTCCAGGGCACACGGCTTGACCGTCGACAGATGCTGCGCACCAGCGGAGCGGGCATCGGCGCGTTGGCGCTGGCGCAGTTGCTAGACGAAACGGACTCGGCCGCTGCGGCGGAGGGACCGTCACTCGTATCGCGGCCACCGCATTTCGCCCCCAAAGCCAAGCGGCTTGTGCATCTGTTCGCCAATGGCGGGCCGTCGCATGTCGACACGTTCGACCCCAAGCCGCTGCTTCAGAAGTTACACGGCAAACCGATTCCGCGGGACGTGATTTCCGCCGCTGGAGATGCGCAGGCCAGCGGCAGCCCGGCATTCGCTTCCAAGTATAAGTTTGCTCGCCACGGCCAAAGTGGCACCGAGGTAAGCGAGTTGTTCCCCGAAATTGCAAAGATGGTCGACGACATCTGCGTCGTGCGGTCGATGCATGCCGACGACATCTCTCACGACGGCGGCATCATGTTCATGAATACCGGCGCGGCGCGGTTGAGCCGTCCCAGCTTCGGTTCCTGGATCACTTATGGGCTGGGCTCCGAGAATCGCAATCTGCCAGGGTTCATCTCCATGTGTCCCGAAGGTTACCCTCTGAACGAAACACAAAACTGGCAGTCCGCATTTCTACCAGGGGTTTTTCAAGGGACTTTCATCAACAGCAAACACGAGGAAGTGGAACGACTGATCGAGAACATCCGCAACCGCCGAGTGAGTTCCGCGCAACAGCGAGCTCAGTTGGACTTACTTGGTCAACTCAACCGAATACATCAAGAGCCGCGTGCAGACGAAGGACGGCTCGAATCTCGAATTCAAACATTTGAGCAGGCGTTTCGCATGCAAATGGAAGCAACCGACGCTTTCGATTTGTCGCGGGAGACGAAGGGTACGCTGGAAATGTATGGCCCAGGCCAGCAGGCGCGGCAATTGATCTTGACTCGCCGGTTGCTCGAAAGGGGAGTGCGAGTCGTACAGGCTTGGTACGGAGCGGGCTTCCCGTGGGATCACCACGGTGAGATCGAAGAGCGTCTGCCCAAAATTTGCGGCGAGGTCGATCGGCCCATCGCGGCGTTTCTCACCGATCTCAAACAACGCGGATTACTGGACGACACGCTGGTGCTGTGGGGCGGCGAGTTCGGTCGTACGCCAACGTCCGAATTACCTCATCCCACAACCACTCCCGGTCGCGATCACAACCGCCACGGATTCACCGTTTGGTTGGCGGGGGGCGGCATCAAAGGGGGCCACGTTCACGGCGCAACCGACGACGCTGGCTTCGCTGCGATCACCGACAAGGTCCACGTCCACGACCTGCACGCCACAATCCTCCATCTAATGGGCCTGAACCACGAGCAGCTAACTTATCGCTACGCCGGCCGCGACTTCCGTCTAACCGACGTTCACGGCCGAGTTGTACACAAGATTTTGGCGTGAGAAAACAGCCATGAACAAAGTGGCGGTGATTCTTAGTCGAGTCAATTCCGCAGCAACGACTCAATACAATGCAAGACACATTGTCTATTACTCTACGCCTACCGGGGCATTGTCTTGCGACCCGCCATCGACTCTTTCACGCCATTGATGGTTCACGATGTTGTTTTCCGTTACGTTGTTCGACCCTTGTTCAAAGGACGGTTTCGCGAGGCAAAGTAAGGGAATGAGTGCGGGAGTGGGATTCCTCGCTAACGCGCTTACGCGGCGAGTTACAGTGACTGTTCCCACCTTAGCCCGCAGTGCGTACAAGGGACGTCGGGCAGTACCCGCATGTGTGCGCGGCAATGCCTGGCGACCCTTTTTGTTTTTCCAACAAAAGAACAAACGAGTCAGGACGCTGCAGGCATTTGGACGCAAAGTCGCAATGGCGAGCGACGGCATCAACGATGTGCCGGCACTAGCACACCGTGTGCACAGTTGCGCGATTACGCACAATTGTGTTGTCGACGATATGCGAAGGTCAGACTGCCCTTGACGCCGCGCGACAATCTCTGAAAACTCCGACGCCATCGGTTGAACGGCGGTGGATTCACGAATTGAAAAACAGTCAACAAAAAGAAGCCGGTTTCAACGAAATAACATTTGGAGAGGTTCGACTCAACGCCGATAAACTTATTACTTACACTCCACCTCCCAGTGATGGGAGGAAGAACCAAGGATGGTCCAATGTGGGTTTTCTCAAAAATTGCGCCGCACTCTCTCGTATGGCTCTTAGCCATTTCGGTTTCAACGCAAGGATTCCCAATTGTCTCCTGTGGCTGTAGTTCAAGCAGCGTTTGTGGGATCGACCAATCCGCTCAATGTTGTTGCTCCACCGAGTTGGTTAGAAACGACAAGTGCTGTTGTTCCTCTAAAAAGTCCCAGCAACATTCGTGCTGTTCGAGCTCTAAACGAACTCAACGGTTGGCAGCAGGGTGTTGCAAGGGAGGAACGACTTGCACTTGCGGTCCGATGTGTTCGTGCGGGCAAGTAAACCTGCCTGTTCCTACCGCTCCCCCGACAGAAGAACATCAAACGGAGAAGGTAACTGCCGACTCAATAACAATAAGTCTACTGGATTCAACCCATCAACCGCAGATCGCACCGACTAACCGCAGCGCCGCGAAGGCAATCGGTATCCTCACTGCAATGGACCGCTGCGTATCTCTTTGCCGCTTTACGCTTTAATATGCGAATGAAGCATGTGGTGTATGACCGCATACATCAGTGCTTTTCGATTCGTGTCTATGGAACGGGTGACGTGATGAGTTTTCACGTAGCTATCTTAGTTCCAGGCATTCCAAAGGTTTTCGCTGTACTGTGATGTACATGCGGCGTGCGAATGCATGCTAATAAACTCAATGCCCTATGAAGCAATACTGGGGGGGTGTACCCATGATTTTCAATAATACCCAGCTATTCGCGATCTTGATGGCTTTGTCCCTCGTTGTATTGGCTAGATGCCAGGCAACGAAGCCTTCGTCATCGCCCAAGAGTGTGCAGCCTAGTGCGCCTAGTGCCGCCCACTGTCCGAGTTGTGGTTAATCACAATGTCATTGTGAGATAAGCATTAGGCAGCGAATCAAGAAAACGGACTTGACTCTTACGGGTTAAGGTAAGAACATAAAAGAAGTACTCTTCAACAGGATCGGTTCGACGATGTTTCGTGTTTTGGTTAACTCATTTATTTCGTGCTCACTTGTTGTGGTGATGGCCTGCTCGGCAATCATCCCTGCGATTAAGTTGTGTGATGTGAATGGACGTCATTGCGACGCGAACGCCTGCTGCGGCTCATGCACCATAAAGTCCTCTGATGTCGGACATTCGTGCTGTTCCTTGCCAAAGCAACCGTCAGCCTGTTACTGTGCTAATCAGAACGAGTATCCGGCCAAGCCGATTAAGCAAAGCGGCTCCAATTTCAAAGTCAAAATTGAACGTGCGAGACTAAGTCTTACGTTCAATTCGCTCCAGGAATTGTCCTCGCAATCGGCTCACCATGTGGCTATCTTTTCTGTCCGCTCGCTAGCTCGAAACGAGCAAGCCGTTCTCTGTCGCTGGCTGACGTAAATCGAAATTTGCCGCGCCGTTGCGCGCGCCAACTTACGATCTTCCAACTAAGTCGTCTTCCGTCCCGCAATTAGACTCTCGCCTAGTCGCCTTCGCGCGTCCTGCCTCTGGCGAAGTTCCAGGTGGCAGCGGTGAGTTCCAGTCGAGTCGTGCAGTGAGGTAGTGATGAACGAGCCCGAAACATTCGAAACATCTGGATCAACTGATTCGCCTGACACCGCCGCCGCGTCCTCTAGTGATGCGCAGCGGCCGATGATCGATCTCGAATCGGACCGACGCGAGGCAAGGCGCTGGTGGATCAAGTTGATTGTCCAGCCAATTCTGTTGTTAGTGATTGGCGCTGTACTCATTATCGGTCTCGGGGTGGCGCAACGAATGGGGTTTATCACAGGCGGGGGCAGCCATGGTGGTCAGGTCAGTAATGGCAACACATTTTCGCGATACATCTGCCCAATGATGTGTACACCGCCTCAATCTGAACCGGGTCGCTGTCCAGTATGTGCAATGGAACTTGTACCCGCGACTGCGGGCAGCGGCAGCGGCGGCTCTCTGTCGATCGAAATAGATCCGGCTGCCAGAAGGGTCGCCAATATCGAAACGGCTGAAGTCAGGTCAATGCCGATGGCTCGCACGATACGTGCCGTTGGAGAGTTGAATTACGACGAAGGTAGCTTGAAAACGATTTCAGCATACGTTGATGGCAGGCTCGACCGATTGTATGCGGACTACACTGGAGTGGTCGTCAACAAAGGCGATCACTTGGCACTCGTCTATTCGCCCCGTCTGTACTCTGGCCAAGTCGAATATCTACTTGCCAAAAAGTCGCGTGAAGACGGACGTAATTCAACGCTAACACGGGTCGTCGAGTCAAATGAGGAGCTCCTCAAGAATGCTCGACAGCGACTAATTGAATTGGGGATGACTGAATCTCAAATTGATCAACTCGAGGAAGACGGAGAAGCAAACAGTCGTTTGCACCTTTGCGCGCCGATTAGCGGCACGGTAATTCAGAGGCTTGCGGCGGAAGGACAATATGTAAAGGAAGGGCAAGCAATATACCAATTGGCTGATCTCTCGACTGTTTGGTTGATGCTGCAGTTGTTCCCCGAGGATGCCGCGGCGATACGATATGGTCAGAAAGTAGAGGCTGAAGTTCAATCGCTACCGGGTCAAAAGTTTACGGGTCGCGTAGCTTTCGTCGATCCGAGCGTTGATTCCAAAACTCGCACGGTTGGCGTGCGGGTGGTGATTCCCAACTCCGCTGGAGTTTTGCGAGTTGGAGACTATGCCAAGGCCGAGATTTCTGTGCCACTTGCGACTATTGCAGACGGCGGTACTTATGACCCCGAACTTGCCGACATGTGGATCAGCCCTCGGCATCCGCACGTTGTACGGTCGGAACCGGGACAGTGCCCAGTCTGCAATGTTGATCTAGTTCCGGCCGCGAAGTTTGGTTTTATGTCCAATGAAACCGATTCAAAAGACTCGTTGGTCGTGCCGCGCAATGCCGTACTAATGGCTGGTGCGAATAGCGTCGTGTACGTAGAAGTCGAGCCAGGTCGATTTGAACTTCGTTCCGTCGTATTGGGGCCAAAATGTGGGGACGAGATTGTCATTACCAGCGGTGTGAAAGCGGGGGAAATGGTTGCGACGCGCGGCAATTTCCTCATTGATTCGCAAATGCAATTGGCCGGAAATCCGTCTCTCATCGATCCGACAAAGGCAATACCAAGAGTTGATAACGAATTCGAGATGACTGCTGAAATGATCGCCTCTATTTCGGAACTACCCGAGGCAGACCGAAAGCTTGCGGTGAAACAGTTGATTTGTCCCGTCACAAAATTCCCTCTCGGGTCGATGGGAATTCCGCCTAAGGTCGTTATCGACGGGAAAGAAGTGTTCATTTGTTGTGAGGGATGTAAAGAACGTTTGCAGGAAGACCCGAAAACTCATCTCGAGAATCTTAAGAACGTCTCGTCTACACGTTCCGAAGATGCGACAGTACTTTCCTCGTTAGTTTTGCTCACGCCCGCTGACCAAAAGACCGCTTTGAAACAGAAGTTATGCCCCGTCGCGGATTTCCGACTTGGGTCGATGGGGAAGCCGATTAAAGTGGACGTCGATGGAAATTCAGTCTTTATCTGCTGCGAGGGGTGTCGCGAGAGCCTGCTTGAAGAGCCACAAAAGTATCTCGACAAACTCGCGGCAGCCAAACAGAAAAATAAGTCGGCGGCAATTGCTCCCAACCTACCGCCCATCTCCGCCATTCGCATCGCCGAGCCCAAGGGCGGTTTGCCGACAATCGGTGACCCGCAACCCATTATCGAGCCGTCGCCCCAAACGAATTCCGGACTACCGCCGATTGGACCACTGCAGCCGATTGAGGGAGCCGAAGATACTGAGCCTGAAGTGAATCCGTTGCGATTGAGTCCACCGACCGGAGAAGAACCTTCTGATTCCGCCCCGAAAATCGATAACGATGAAGTGGCCAACCAGCCTACACAGGAGTTCGTGCGATGATTCGAATGCTACTCGACTTTTGTATCCGCGAAAGGTTGCTCGTCTTCTTGCTGTCGATTGTATTGATCGTCTTTGGCTGGTATTCGACGACGGTTGTTCCTTTGGACGCGATTCCCAATGTCGGTGAAAACCAAGTCATCGTGTTGACGGAGTGGATGGGACGTTCACCCAAGGACATTGAGGATCAAATCACGTACCCTCTTTCGATCGCACTTCAAGCCGTACCCGGCTCCAAGAGCGTCCGTGGAAAAAGCATGTTTGGATTCAGTTTCGTGCAGGTCACTTTTGATGACGATGTTGATTTCTATTGGGCCCGATCACGCGTTTCTGAACAGCTCACCACAATGTCTGGCATCTTACCTGAGAACGTCACGCCCACCCTGGCGCCAGATGCTACGGCGTTAGGTCAGATCTACTATTATGTGCTGCAACCTCCTAAAGGAATGGACTTAGCGGAACTTCGTTCCAAGCAAGACTTCTTTATTAAGTACTCTCTACAGTCGGTGGACGGCGTCGCCGAAGTCGCATCCATTGGCGGTTACGTACGACAGTATCAGATTGAGGTAGATCCCGACAAACTTCGTTATCACAATCTACCGTTAAGCAAAGCGATCGAGGCGGTCAAGGCGTCCAATATCGATGTTGGAGCGAAGACGGTCGAAAACAATGGAATGGAGTTCATTGTTCGGGGCAAGGGCTTTATTGGGTCGGGAAAAACTGAACCCGAAACGATTGCTCAGATCGAATCGACGGTTGTAACCACTCGGAACGGTGTTCCCGTACGAGTTGGAGACTTGGCACAGGTGCAGACGGGGCCTGCGTTTCGTCGAGGAGCCTTGGACTTTAATGGGCACGAGGCCGTCGGTGGCGTCGTTGTTATGCGTTACGGCGAAAACCCGCGCGAAGTCATTCAGAATTTGAAAGCGAAAGTCGCTTCCCTGGAAAGCGAATTGGACGGCATTAAGATTCTCGGTATCTATGACCGCACCGAACTTATCGACGAGACAGTTGCGACACTTTCCGACGCCCTGTTCCATGAGATTCTGATTACTATCGCGATTATGGTTTTGTTTCTGTTGCACGTGCGGGCCAGCATCATCATTGCCATCACTTTGCCGATGGCTGTGTTGATGTCATTTATCGCGATGAATGTTTTTGGTGTGGATGCCAACATCATGTCTCTCGCGGGGATCGCGATCGCAATCGGGACAATGGTTGACATGGGCATCATAATTCTGGAGAACGTTTACAGCGGACTTGCCGACTGGGAATCGTCGGGATCGCCAGGCGGATCTCAGCGGCGATTGGAAGTTATTCGAGATTCCGCGGCTGAGGTAGTGCCTGCTGTCATCACAGCCGTTTCGACGACCATAGTTAGTTTCCTACCGGTCTTCTTCTTAACGGGGCGCGACCATCGATTGTTCGCCCCTCTCGCCTGGACCAAGACGTTCGCATTGGCCTCGAGCCTCATCGTAGCCGTAGTCGTGGTGCCGATGCTCTGTCGAGTATTTTTACAGTCGAGTAAGAGCCGTTGGTGGTTGGGTACGTTAGCAGGAGTGGGGTCCGCTGCCATGTTCGCGACCCTGTGCTATTTTGTTTGGGGGCAGCGCATTGAGGCATTAGGAATCATCAGTCTTCCATGGGCAACCGCCGCCAGTGGCAGCATTGGTTTTGCTGCCGGTTGGTGGCTCACGCGCGAACGAATTTCACCGATAGAGAATAATCCTGTCAGTCGCGTTGTCCTGTGGTTATACGGTGGGCGACTCAAACTGGCTTTGCGAAGAAAAGCTCTTATGCTTTCGTTGCCGATGTTAGTCTTTTTCGTCGGGCTAGGTGCTTGGATCGGTCTGCCAACAGTGCTTTACCCTGTGGAAGTCGTCGTGCGTGCCTTGGGAGCCGACCTGAATGAGGTCCCCGGTTACGTCAATGCCAAACACGTTTTTACAGGGTTGAAGACCGATGACTGGATTGCACTGGATGAGGGCAGTTGGTTCTATATGCCAAGTCTCTATCCATCGGCCAGTTTCTCTCAGGCAATGGAAGTCTTGCAGACGCAGGACACAATGATCAAGGCAATTCCCGAAGTTGCAAATGTTCTTGGTAAGATCGGTCGAGCTGAATCTGCACTCGACCCCGCGCCTGCAGCGATGGTCGAAACGTACGTCATGCTCAAGCCTCGCGATCAATGGCGTGAAGGCATGACCGAACGAAAGATCTGGGACGAAATAAACTCGGTCGCGACAGTTCTCGGGATCACCCCCGCATCGGCCTTGCAGCCAATCGAGGGTCGAGTTGTGATGCTGCAAAGTGGAATCAAGGCCTCCATGGCTGTACGCATATATGGTGATAATCTGGAAGGGTTGTCGAAGGCATCGCTGGCCGTTGCTGAACAGTTGAAACAACATCACTTTGTTAATTCAGGTACCGTCAACCCAGATATCGTCATGGGAAAACCGTACTACGAATTCGAAGTCGATCGCGAAGAAGCCGCTCGCTACGGAATGACGACGATGATGGTCAACCAGATCGTTTCCGCCGGACTCGGGGGCATCGATGTTACCACCACCGTTGAAGGGCGCGAACGTTACCCAATCCAGATCCGCTACGAACGAAGTGTTCGGGAACGACTTGAGGATCTGCAAAAAGTCTCTGTTGTTACGCACACCGGAGAGGTCGTACCACTTGGCGGACTTGCCGATGTCACGATGACGTGGGGGCCGGGTGCAATCAATAGCGAAGATGCCCGTCTGGTTGCTCACGTCTCTTTCTCGCCTGTTAAAGGAGTCGGTGATATCGAAGCAGTTGAGGCGGTTATGGCCTCGCTTCGAACCGCTCGTGAAAACGGCAAATTGAAATTTCCCAAAGGCAATTTTGAACTACAACCTGTGGGGTCGTTTCAGAACCAGCTTGAGGCAAATCAAAGGCTGATGTGGATCATTCCAACTGTGGTTCTGATCAATCTGCTCCTGCACTATTTGCATTTTCGCAACATTCCAATATCCCTCGTCGTATTCTCAGGAATTCCTTTCGCGGCGGCGGGAGGCATGATTGCGGTCGCGATTGCCGGAGTCGATATGAACACTGCAATGTGGGTTGGATTTATCGCTTTGTTTGGACTTGCCGCCGACGACGGTATCGTCATGGCGACCTATATGCGTGAAACACTTCAGCGTCGCACAATACGTAACGTCGAAGATATTCGCAGTGCGATTTACGAAGCGGGCTTGAAGCGGATTCGGCCATGTACGATGACAACGATCACGACCATTGTCGCGTTACTGCCCGTACTTCTTTCGACAGGACGAGGGGCGGATGTTGCGCGGGCGATGGCGATTCCAGTATTCGGGGGAATGCTGTTCGAACCGTTGACGACGTTCATCGTACCAACTTTGTACTGTGCGTACGTCGAGTTCAAAATGCGGGCTGGTTTTCAGGATCAGTACTGGACGGAACAGGAAGGTCTGAATTGCAGTCAGTCGGACGATGTTGAGAACATCGCGGCCTGACGCACGAATTTGAGTGCTCAATGGTTGAGCCGAACTTTTATTGGACGCAAAGGAATGCAGTCCAACTTTTATCAAAAGGAGAATGTGATGAAAAATGTAATGATGTTGTTGGCGGTCGCTGTAGTAATCGGCACGGTTCAATTCACTATTGCCGAGGAACTCACACAACGCGACCAACACAAGATCGCAGTGCAAGCGATCTGTCCCGTTTCTGGGCAGCAACTCGGAAGTCACGGCCAGCCAATCAAAGCAATGGTAGGAGAAGAGGAGGTGTTTCTCTGCTGCAAAGGTTGCTTGAAAGGTAGCGTAAATCAGCAGCATTGGGCTACGATTCACGCTAACTTTACAAAAGCCCAAGCGATCTGTCCCGTGATGAAAAAGAATTTGCCTAACAATCCAAAATGGACAATCGTTCAAGGGCAGATTATTTATATCTGCTGTCCTCCTTGTACAAAGAAGATTGCCGCGGATCCGGCAACGTATTTGACGAAGGTGAACGAGCTTTACGCTGCAGCTGTCAGCAAAGGGAAAGAATCTCGTCGATAGTTCGGCATGAACAACACTCCAAGGCACATTTGGCGGCTTGGCAACAATCGTTGCGCAAGCCGCCGTTTGTGTCATTTCGGGAAGAAACTGTAGTGTATCGAGTCAGGAACTGGCTGGCGTAATCCGAATAATCGTCACATCTCGACCACCGCGAACGGATTGAACGGATGTAACGGGATTGGCGGCTATCGCGATTGCACCGTTTCTGACGAAGAGAAGAGAGACGAATAAAGCCTTGATTTCATGAGAAGGGGCCACGGATGGCCATGCGAACCAGTTTTCCAGTTTGCCTGTTAATTGTCGCGTTAATTGCCGCGTTAATTGGATGTCAAAGCACCGATCATGTTCGGCATCCAGATTACGCAGAACTGGTGAATTCGGTGCACCATTCCTATCATTCACCGCTATCTGCGGTCGAGGCGATTGCGCCAGAATCCCCTCAATTCGAAGGTCCGCATTCGGTCGAAGAGTACATTCAATTCGCTCTTTTGCAAAATCCGAAGATACACGCAGCACGTAAACGCATGGAGGCGATGGCCCACCAAGTTCCCGTTGCAGCGAGCTTGCCGGATCCCACGCTTAGCTTGACCGTGCAGCCCGAACCAGTTCAGACTGCATCTGGACAGCAGGAGTTGATTCTGGCGGCCAACCAAAAGTTCCATTGGTTTGGAAAACTCGAGACTCGGGCAAGTGTTGCCGAGTCCCAAACAGACGTTGCCCGTGCGCAACTGGCAGCCGAAGAGCTCGCGACAATCAGTCAAGTTAAGCAAGCGTACTACGAACTTTATTTTGTTCAACAAGCCATCGACGTAACGACAGCGGAGCAACGCTTGCTGGGCGAGATCCGCGACGTGGCAAATTCGCGATACAAGACCGGGCAAACGAGCCAACAGGACGTGCTGCGAGCCGAGTTGGAAATATCGAACGTGGAAACCGAACTCATTCGGCTGCGGCAAAAGCTCAAGAGCGTTCAGGCCCGTCTCGCTCGCCTGCTCCACATTTCGCCTCAAACGGCCGTCTTGGCGACAAACGAGCTGCCTCCGGAACAGGTGCCTCAGGATCTTGATCGTTTGCAACAACAAGCCGTTGCTGCTCGACCGGAACTGCACGCACAATTGGCGGCGATAGAACGCGATCAGCGGGCAGTGGCTCTGGCCCGATTGGACTACAAGCCGGATGTAACTTTAGGGCTGTCATGGGTAGACGTTGCGAGTGGAGGAATCAGTCCCGTTGCCAATGGACGCGACTCTGTATTGCTTTCTGCTGGAGTCAATTTGCCGATCTACCAGAAACGATTGAATTCGTCCGTCCGGTCTGCTGAAGCAAAAGCAGTGGCATCCGCGCGAGAATACGACTCCCTTCGCGATGGTACTCTCGAACAGGTAACCGATCTGTTCGCTCAAGCCCAAAGCCACCAAGAACTACTAACTTTGTTCCACGAAGACATCCTCCCCAAGGCCCGGCAAACGCTTCAGGTCTCAAGTCGTGCGTACAATGTTGGCGAGGTGGATTTCTTGCAATTAATAGACAATTGGCGTCAACTGCTTCGCTATGAGATTAACTACCGGCGGTTGGATGCAACACTTCGCCAAACACTAGCGGAACTGGAACGAGTGGTTGGAGGTCAGGAGTTCAGTGGAGCGTCGGAATCGTCGATGCAACCATTGCCAGCGCTGCCAAATGAGTGACCAGGTCTCGCATACCTAACTGAACAGTATGGACTAAGTGACCGCGACCGAACGACTTCACACGAGGACAACAAAATGAAACGACAATTGTGGTTATTGAGTGCGTTGATGCTCGTGATGATGTCGCTAGTCCTTGGATGCGCACAGTCATACCAAGCGTATTCAGATTGTCGCGTCGATTGCAAGTATTGCCCACCGGCTCCACTAAGATACTCGCACTATCAAGGTTGCGAGTGTCACTCTTGTGTCGCGCAGCAGTATCTCACCACAGTGACGCCTGTTAATGTGGCAGCGGCGAACGACGACAACGAGTCGTTGCCACCTCAACCTCCGCTGCCTGCACAATAAACAGCTTTTATGAGTCCTGGTGCGTGCCCGCGTTTTCTACAAATCGAGGGTCGGCAATTCCCCACTTCAGCTTCCATTCCATCACGGAGCAGTAGAGCACGGGAACGATAAACATGGACAACATGGCGATCAGCATACCACCGAAACTGGGGATGGCCATTGGGACCATGACGTCCGAACCTCTGCCTGTCGATGTTAATATCGGGACAAGTGAAAGCATTGTGGTAGCGGTAGTCATTAAGCAGGGTCGAATCCGCCTCATACCAGCGACAACCGTTGCCTCTCGCGCTTCCTGTTGATTCGATATGCGATTTCGGCGGAACGATTGTTCCAAATAGGTAGTCATAACGACTCCGTCGTCGTCGGCGATACCAAACAATGCTAAGAAGCCAACCCAGACAGCGACACTTAAGTTGATCGGATGCACTTGGAACAATGTTCTCATATTCGTATCGAATAAATCGAAATCAAGAAACCATTCCTGACCGTATAGCCAGACCATGATGAATCCGCCGGCCCAAGCGACGACGACCCCGCTGAACACGAGAGAGGTCGTGATTACCGAGCGAAATTGAAAGTACAGGTTCAGGAAAATTGCAAATAGCGCGAGCGGCATCACAATCATCAGCGTATTCTGAGACCGAATTTGGTTCTCATAATTACCAGCGAATTTGTAACTCACTCCGGGTGGGATGAATAGTTCGCCGGCAGCGATTTTTTTCTTTAAGAACGCTTCGCAATCCTCCACCACATCGACTTCGGCGTTGCCCGGTTTCATATCGAAGAGAACATAGCCCAACAAGAATGTATCTTCGCTCTTGATAACTTGCGGACCGCGAACGTAACGAATGTCGGCCAATTGTTCGAGCGGAATCTGTTCGCCCCGGGGGGTCGGGACAAGAATTCTCCCTAAGCTTTCCAGGTCGTCTCGCAACTCTCGGGCATATCGAACTCGCACGGCATAGCGAGCTCGTCCCTCGACCGTTGTCGTGACCTTCCGACCGCCGATGGCAACTTCGATGACGTTTTGAACATCCTGGATGTGCAGACCGTATCGCATGATTTTCGATCGATCGATGTCTAACTCGATATAGGGCTTTCCGACAATGCGGTCGGCGAGTACGGCAGACGGTTCGACACCAGGAACTTGTTTTAGCAACTGTTCGATATTAATCGCGACGCGTTCAATCGTCTCCAAGTCGGGGCCCTTGATCTTCAAGCCCATCGGGGCCCGCATGCCGCTTTGCAACATCACGATTCTGGCTGCTATCGGTTGCAATTTTGGCGCCGAAGTTGTTCCCGGAATATCGGCGGCCTCAACGATCTCCTGCCAGATGTCCGAGTTTGACTTGATATGGTCCCGCCACTGGCGATACGGACGTCCGTAAGTATCCGGAATGAGGTCTCCGCCATCGTCTCGCGCGAATTCTTGCGTCGCTGAATCGTATCGGAACTTCACGCGATGACCGGCGGAGTCAGTCAGGTATTCTGATTTGTAGGTGATGATAGTTTCAATCATGGAAATCGGTGCAGGGTCGAGCGGGCTATCCACTCGGCCTAACTTGCCGACCACCGATTCGACTTCGGGAATCGAAATTAGCAATTTGTCTTGAAGCTGAAGGATGTCCAATGCCTCGCCGATTGAGGCGTGCGGCATGGTCGTTGGCATATAGAGAAATGAACCCTCGTCCAAGGGCGGCATGAACTCCTTTCCCAATCCGGGGAAAGTGTTGGATAAACTCGACCAGGGAAAAGAACTTCGTATCATCTGCCCCGCCGTGTGCGTTTCCTCATCTGTCTCGAGAGTTGGTTCGTGTCCGCCAGTGATGAACGTCGCGGAATTTGGAATGAACCCAAAGACACCATCAAATCCCAGCCAGACACACAGACCAATAAGCAGAATCACAAGGGGAATACTAAGGAACAAGGCCTTGTGGCGCAAACACCATCGCAAGATCGGCTCGTAGAGATACGCTTGGAAGAGCTGAAACAGCATCAGTGTTCCAGCGATAAAAATGCCCACAAAAAACAGA
>JBLHLE010000028.1:0-16190 GCA_047620805.1 Pirellulaceae bacterium | reverse complement strand
CGTCGCCACCACGAAGAAGCATACGACGAATAGATCGATACTTCTCGGACTCGTTTACCAGTCTCTCAATATCTCTGTCGCGGCGTTCATACCGCATGCGCCCATCACTCCACCACCTGGATGGCTCGCAGCGCCGCAGAGATAGAGTCCGTTGATTGGCGATCGATGATCGGCCCAACCTGGTACAGGTCGAAATGCGAATAGCTGATTGAAGTTCATCGCTCCTTGCATGATGTTTCCACCGGTTAGACCGAATGTGCGTTCTAGATCGAGTGGACTGAGGACTTGGCGATGCTCAATTGCGGCGGGAACATTCGGGGCGTAGCGAGCGAGCGTTTCTATGCAACGGTCGGCAAAGTCCTCCTTGATATCGTCCCAACTTCCCTCGGCAAGTTTGTAAGGAGCGTATTGAACGAACATGGAGAGGATGTGTTTGCCTTCGGGCGCGATGGTCTTGTCGACGCTCGTGGGCATTGTTAGTTCGAGAATCGGTTCGGTACTCGGCCAGCCGTACTTCGCATCGTCGTAGGCGCGCTCCAGATAATCGAGCGTTGGTCCGATGTGCATCGTGCCGTGATGATGTGGTGCCACACCAGCGGAAGGCCGGCAAGTGAAATTCGGCGGCTCAGAGAGCGCTAAGTTGATTTTGGCGGAGGCAGATGAGTAATCGATGCGGGAAATTGCCTCTCGAAACGACTTGGGTAGAACGTTTGGATCGAGGAATTTTTCGAATGTCAAATGAGCGTCGACGCTGGAAGCCACGATGGGAGCTTCCAACATCTTCCCGTCACTTGTTAAAACTCCAACAACTCGTCCTTGATCGACGATGATCTCTCGAACTGGGGTTTCGCGGCGAATCTCCACATGCAAGTCGATGCAAGCTTTCTCCAGTGCAGTGGCCAGCCCGCCCATTCCCCCCTGGACGTAACCCCACACTCCTCGCGATCCGCCAGCTTCGCCCATCACGTGGTGGAGCAGAACGTAGGCAGTGCCGGGAGCAGATATTGAAGAAAACGCGCCGATGATGGCGTCGGTTGCTAGAGTCGCCTTCAAAACTTCGGAATCAAACCACCGTTCCAAGATCGGTCGAGCGGCTCCACTCAACAATTCGATGGCTGCGGGCAAATCGTCGCCCAACTCTGACATCGAAGAGAACATTTCCCACATCCGAGACGAATCGCGAACTCGCTTTCCAATCCCAATTTTACGCCAATCGGCGGGCAAGGGCAGGGGATCCGGCGCCGCTTTAGACAAGACGGGTTCGAGAACCTTAGCGACTCGTTCGAGCAATGCCTCGTAACGCGGATAACGCTCGGCATCTCTCTGGCTGAACTTCGCGATCTCTTCTTGTGTCGCTTGCTTATCTGGCCCCATAAGTAAGGACCGACCGTCCAATAACGGAGTAAATGAAGATGGATTTCTTGCCAGTATATTCAATCCATAGTGCTTCAGCCGCAGATCGCGCATGATCTCGGGCAACAAAAGACTAATGACGTAAGCTGCCGTCGAGACCTTGTAACCGTCCCACAGCTCCTCCGTTGTGCTACAGCCGCCGAGTACGTGACGACGTTCGAGGACACAAACTTTCTTGCCAGCCTTCGCCAGATAAGCAGCCGTGATTAGTCCATTGTGTCCACCGCCAATGACGATGCAGTCAAAACTCTTGCGATTCGGATCCATCGTGAGTCCCGTATGTATTTATGAGTGTGAGTGTGAGTGTGAGTGGTTATTTGCGTTCATCTTTGAGTTCCCAACAACCTCGACCATATTTCATTATAGTCGTCGTCTGAAACTACCGACATCGCCCCAGGGCCAGTGGGAATCGCTGTTGCGAGATGACAAATGGCATAAACTCTCGTATTTTGACCGTTGAAACTGGGGCTTTTGAATTCGTTTGGGAATTGTTTCTTGCGAGTTGGAATTTCGCATCTCAACAGCTAGAACATGGAACATGAACTCGGAAACTCCCACGGCGACTTCTCCTAGAATCGGCTATTTATTGGTCGCAGTTGCGGCGGTCTTGTGGAGTTCCAGCGGATTATTTGCCAAAGCTCCCTTCTTTGAGAATTGGCCGGAGGAGACTCGAGGCGTCCACCTGGCGTTCTGGCGAGCGGTTTTCGCATCGGGGGTCTTGGTGTTTTTGGTCCGCAGACCGAGATTCAGGTGGCCGATGATCCCCATGACGCTGTTTTTCGTGGCGATGAATTACACGTTTCTCACCGCAATGGCGATGACAACTGCCGCGAACACGATTTGGCTGCAGCATATTGCTCCGGTTTGGATATTTCTCGTTGGCGTCTTCTTCTTGAAGGAGAAAGTTCATCGCGGAGATTGGACGATGATGTGGCTCGGGCTCTCAGGAGCCGGAACGATCCTCGCATTCGAGCTCAATGGCAGCGCACTGCCTGGTGTCATCTTCGGTGTCCTGGGAGGGGTGACATTTGCAGGTGTCGTGTTATCGATTCGAGTTCTTCGCAAGGAAGACGCAGCTTGGCTGATCACCTTGAACCATCTAGTTACCGTCGCATGCTTTGCTCCCATTGTTATTAGCTCGGGCCAATACCCCAATCAGCTGCAGCTATTGCTTCTGGCAGGCTTTGGCATATTCCAAATGGGGCTGCCCTATCTGCTGTTTGCCATTGCATTAAGAACAATCGCTGGCCACCAAGCGTCCGCCATCGTATTAATAGAGCCGATCCTGACACCGCTCTGGGTCTATCTGGCGTGGGGCGGTCTACCCGGCTACCATCCTCCACAGTGGTGGACGTATCTAGGAGCCGGACTGATCCTCATCGGTTTGGCTCTACGGTTTCTATGGTTCGCGAAGCCGCATGATGAGAAATAATGTTTCAACATTGAAACGCTGGGGTAAGAGTTGTTAAACAAACGGCCGAATTGCTTAACGTTGATGTAAGCAAGTCTTAATACCTCAAATCGGCTACACGGGTTATGCCGTTTTTTTCTTATATTCTTAAAGTGTTGCCAAGTAACAGGCTACAGAAAATAACGAGAGAAGCGACGGTACTAATACTCTGTTTGGTACGGGTTCTGCTTATTGTAACGGCAGCGAGGTAGAGTACTTCATCCCAGAATCTACCGTAGCGAGTTAACCGTGGTCGCTGCATTAGGCAGTGGCTCAGATTTCCAATTCGTGACACGTTTAAGGAGTCCGTTGTGAAAACTTACATCAAGCGCATGTGGACGGAGGACGAAGGTGTTCTCTCGTTCGAGTGGGTTCTACTCGTGACCCTGCTCACTATCGGTATCGTCAGCGGTGTTGCTGGCGCCCGAGATGCTATCATCGACGAATTGGGCGACGTTGCTCAAGCGATGCTGGCTTTGGATCAATCGTACACGATCGAGTTCCCTCTGGAAGTTGTCGTGCACGCTCCAACCACGAGCAGTGCGAGCGATTCGTCGTTCACCGATGCTTTGGCATTCACCGACTGTGGTCGTACGACCGCACCGACTGGCCAAGGCGATGTGACCGATGGTCCTGAACCCTAATCTGGTACTAATACCCGGATGGATTGCATCAGACGGCGATACGATCCATCCAATCACACACGACACGCGCAGTGTGGCTCCACAGCGTAAGATTTATCCTACGCTGTGGAGTTCTTTTTTTAACACCCGTACCGATCCTAACGATAAACAAACTTGACAACTTCAAAACGCTGATCACTCGCCCCGCTCGCGAGTGCTAGGTTTGTTTAGTAAATGAAACACTGTTGATTCAGTGGATGACTTCATGTTTCAATCGCGAAACATGTTTCTGTATGCGCCTTCGCGACAAGCTCGCATCTCCAATGGCGGCAAATTTTCTTAACTCCTTACGCAGCAACTGCAATCTCAGCTTGCAAGATTATTTTGCGCGTTCTTTTCGAGAATTGGCACACAAGGTGCATTAATACTCTTCCAACAAAAGCCGTTGCAGTGGGCACAAACAGCAATGGCAGGCCAATCCAGGTGGGTTGGTTCACATCTCAATTCTCGTATTTCCTGTTTCAGGTACAAGGAGTTTCCCGTGAAGAATGTAGCTATCCGAGTGTGGAATGAAGAAGAAGGCGTTCTGTCCTTCGAGTGGGTTTTGCTGGTAACCCTGTTGACAATCGGTATCGTTAGTGGCGTCGCTGGCGCTCGCGATGCGATCATCGACGAATTGGGCGACGTTGCACAAGCAATGTTGGCTCTCGACCAATCCTACACCGTCGACTTCCCCCTTAGTGTAATCGTCCACGTTGCTTCGACTTCGTCCGCTAGCGACTCGGGTTTCACCGACGCAGCGTTCTACGCTGACTGTACTCGTACGGCTGCACCAATTGGTCAAATTGGTTTGTTGGACACCCCGTAGTCTGATTTAGCAATAAGCGGTTTGAGTCCACTCCAGACGGAGTGGACTCACCGCATTTTTTTATTTTCGCAGAACAGAACAAATTGAACACAGAGAAGAGGCTTGGCGAAGAGGACACATCTAACCGAAATGTCGTCCCTTTCGGCAATAAGAATACCCGGCCGAGCAAGGAACCGAAAACGATGAATGCTACGCTCAAAGCCATCTGGTACGAAGATGACGCCGTCCTGTCTTTTGAATGGGTCCTGTTGGTCTCTCTATTGACCATCGGAATCGTGGCCGGCATAGCTGGTGCACGCGATGCCATTGTTGACGAGCTGTCAGATATCGCCCATGCAGCTATCAGCTTCGACCAAAGCTATACCATTGCCGAATTCACCACCGCGCTTATTACCGCCGGCGGTTTTTCGTATACCGATGACACAGCAGCAGATCTCGCAATCTTTTTAGCTGGATCATGCGATCGAACAAGTACGCCTTTTGGCCAAACTCCCTCCGTCGATGACGCAGGTGGCCCGTAATCGCGACAAAACATATTTGAACTCCCCCTAGGATTGACGGAACCGAAATCATGAAATCCTTCGCACAAAAGATCTGGTCAGAAGAAGATGGCATGTTGTCATTCGAGTGGACCCTGCTCGTAACGCTGTTGACGATCGGACTTGTATCTGGAGTAGCTGGAGCTCGCGACGCTATTATCGACGAGCTTGGCGACCTGGCCGAAGCGACGATTTGCTTTGACCAAAGCTATACGTTCGCTGGGATTCCCGCCTTGGGAATTGACGCGAGCAGTTACACTGACACGAAATCAACTTATACGGACTGCAGTCGCATCCCGTAAACCAACTGATGACGTGTCGCCCTGGAATTGAACCGACAGAGGCGATTATGGTAGTCACGTACGCATGTGCGGCCCTGGTAGGTATTTATACCGCGGCTGCAGCAGTGATCGATATCCGCGAGCACCGCATCCCGAATTATTTAACAGTCACAGCAGCTGTCCTTGGCGTTTTTTATAACGCCTTTCTTGGCATCGGCATTGGCTGGTCCTTAGCTGGTATGGCGATTGGCTTCTCTCTACTCCTGGCACCCTGGATTCTCGGTGGTGGCGGAATGGGTGATGTCAAACTACTGGCAGCTTTAGGCTCTTGGCTCGGAGTTCAACTCCTCCTGGTCGCGTTTGGACTCAGTGCCGTACTGGCCTGCATCATCGCGGTTGGAGTCATGCTCTACAACACGTTCGACAAAGGCATCTCTTCCACAAAGAAGCGATTTCTCGGACAAGGCCTCGCTGGTCAAAAGAAAGACAAGAACGGCAAACCGATCCGTAAACGTCGAGTCCTTCCGTTCGCCGTACCCGTTTGCCTGAGCACCTGGCTCGTCCTCCTGTGGTTCCTGCTCAAGTAAAGGCCAAGCCACAACTTGCACACCAATGCGACAGGAGCTGGAGAACCAAGAAAATGATGACACCACGAAAAATGAAATCGGTGCAGCGACGACGACGAGGCATGACCCTGTCGATCGAGTTAGTCATGATCTTACCGATCTTGACGATCCTCACCGTCGGGATCATCGAGTTCAGCATCATCATGCTGTCTTCGCAAGCGATCAGCACCGCAGCTCATCTCGGTACTCGAGAAGCAGCTTTGCCAAGTGCTGATTACGATACTGTCGCCGACGCAGTTTCCGACGCCCTCCGGACCAAAATCTGGGAAGGCCAACACGAAGTCGTCATCTTCGTTACCGATGCTACGACAATGATGACCTTGAAAGACGACGGAACTCCGGGGGCTGACATACAGCTGGAAGATGCCAACACTGGCGATCAAATCAGCGTGACAGTAACCGTACCGACCAACCAGGCAGCCCCCGATATCCTATCGATCATCGGACTGTCTACAAGCGGCAGCGAACTCACAACCACTTTTGTGACGCGCCGCGAATAACCACGAATTTAATGAGTGCTCGAAATTTCAAGCCATTTTTTCCCCGGCGTTGAGGAGAACAAAGTGAAACGTATTAATCCTGGAACCGTTACCGTGGCCGTCATGGCGATCATGTTTGGACTGATCGCTGTCTACGTCGTCAAAAACTCAAAGAAAGAACAGCTGCCGCTATTACCACCACCACCACCACCGACATCAACTCAACGAGTTGTCGTGGCAGGGGTCAATGTTCCCAAGGGAACATTGCTCGGCAATCGCAGCATCCAAGTCACCTACATCAGCAAAGAGAAAGAGCTGCCCGAAGGTTCCTTTCGATACTCGCCAGCCGTTGTTGGTCGTTACACAACTCAAACGATCAAGGCTGGCCAAGCGATCACGGAAGCCATGCTGATGCCGATCGGCGAAGGCCCAGCCCCGTTGGCTAATGCCATTCCCCCCGGACATCGTGCTCTCGCCATCATGGTCGAGAACGCCAGCATCCGCGGCATCCTCGAAGTCGGTTCTTTCGTTGACGTTTCGCTCAGCGTAACTGGTGACGACATCGAAATCGGTGGAATCCAAACTCGCACGCTAATTCACGCAGCCAAGGTGATCGATTTGGAAGAAGCTGACCGCCGTCGGTCATCCAGCCGGTTGGGTGTCACCGTGGCCGTCACACCAGCGGATGCAAACTTGCTTGTAACCGCTCAAGAGACTGGTTCGTTGCGACTGACCCTGGTTAGCCCCAACGAAGAAGACTTGGCCGCAGCTGGTGACTTTACTGCCACCAAGTACGGATCGATCTTCCCCGCCAAGCATCACGAAGTCAAATTTGATCCACCGGAACCACCGGCTCCTCCAGCACCCTACACGGTTGAACACTGGATCGGAACCCGTAGAGTGATCGTCGAGTTACCCGCGTACACCATCGAAGAATCTCGCCGAGCATCGATTAATAACAGGCCAATCTCGATCCAACCCACGAGCAACACACCAGCTGCTCGACCGACCAACAACGATTCGACATTCGTTAATCCTGTCGGCGACGATTCGCTTTACGCAATCCGCAACAAGTAACGAAGAACTAGCTCGAGAGTGCGATCGATTTCGCACTCTCGAGACATACCCTTCTCAAGAAATTATCTCTCGGAATCGAATAGAAACATGAAACGTCATTCAAACTACTTACCGCTGACCTCGACTCACCGCCACTCGCGGCGACGCCGAGGGGCAACGACGGTGATGTTCATCATGCTGATGATGATCACAATCGTGGCCATGGTCGTAGTAATGAACTGGTTGTTCGTGCTTTTGGCCAGTCAACGTACGACCCAATTGGCCGATACGTTAGCCTTGTCTTCGGTTGCCGCGATTCTGGACGAAGGTTTATTGAATGATCTTCCTGCGGATCAAATAGACGATATCAGCGAAGTTGAAGATTTAGTCTTCGATCTTCGAGAGTTAAATAACGTCGCTACTTCTGCTCGACTACGGCTGCAAGACGCGGACATCACTATTATCTTTGGACATGTTGCCGATGCGAGCAGTCCAATCACGGGTGCCAATTTTGATACGGCACCACCGGTTGGAACACTTCTCAACGCTGTCCGCATCGACGTTCTTCGCGATCCCGCTGGTTCCAATCCGTTGGAATTGATGATCCGATCGCTAGGAGCACCCAACGCGGTCAAGGTTACATCGGCGGCATTTGGTGTTTTGGACAGTCGAGTCATAGGATACCGACCGACCGCGACAGTCGCGTCACCGGTCATTCCAATTGCAATTCAATCGGCTGCCTGGTTCATCGATCGACCAGCCAACGCGGTTAACGAACTGACGGTCACTCTGCTATCCAATGGTGGAGTGGGCACAGCCAACGGTGCGTTAATCGCGATGGACACGAGTGCTCTCTTTAACATTTCGCCGATCGATGGCCAGATCCAAAACGGAATCACCTCGGCGGATTTGGCGGCCGAGGTATTCGGCTTCGAAACGACTCGTGCAACTCAAATCAGTCCCGGTATGGCTGACACCAATGCCATCGTCGGGACACTGAACGCACTAGATACTCTGAGCCCTTTGAAAGACGACCGTCGAGTCTTTCCGATCTTCGATACGTTCGCCGACCCAATCGTACTGACTGGATTCATCGGAGCTCGCATCCTGTCGGCAGCCAACACGAACGGTGCTGATCCTACTATTGAACTCGTCATCGAACCGGAATTCATCGTCCACTTCACGGCCGAAACAGATCCGAACGAGGCCGAGAATGTCTACCTCCACAAGATTCGCTTAGCTAGATAATCAAACACCTGCGACTTCGGTCGCGACCAGTTTCAAACAATCAATCAACTGTCACATTGACCGACCACCCAAGTCAAAGTGATCCACGTCGTAAGTCATGGAGTGCACTGATATGAACTTTAATCCGTTTCGCCGCGGTGGCAACCAGTCGACCCAGGAAAACGGCAATGGGCATGTCACCGATGTGATTCGCGCCGAATCTCTCGAGACAGAGTTCCAGCGGCTAAAAACTAACATTCATCGCGAGTTGCTCGATACGCTTGATCTATCCCGCATAGCTCAGCTGACGGATGACGAACTGCGTGCCGACATTCGCCGCATCGCCGAAGGTATTCTTCGGCTACGAGCACTCGACGACACCGTCGACGAAGAGCGATTGATCGACGAACTCGTCGCCGAATCGTTTGGACTTGGACCCCTGGAACCTTACATGCACGACCCCGATGTCTCGGACATCTTGGTCAACGGTGCTTACGAGGTGTTCGTGGAACGCTTGGGTCAACTGCAAGAAACCAATACGGTTTTCGCGGATGACGAGCACTTAATGCAAATCATCAGCCGTATCGCAGCTCGAGTCGGTCGCCGGATCGACGAGAACTCGCCGATGGTCGACGCTCGCTTGCCAGATGGCTCTCGTGTCAACGCGATCATCCCGCCGCTGGCCCTCGGCGGCCCGGTACTCTCGATTCGTCGTTTTGGCGTTCGCCCTCTGCAAATCGGAGACTTACTCACTCGCGGCTCCATCTGCCCCGAAATGATACAGTTCCTCGAAGCTACCGTTGAAGGCCGCATCAACATGATGATCAGCGGTGGTACTGGTTCCGGTAAAACGACTTTGTTAAACAATGTCTCCCGATTCATCCCTAATGGCGAACGCATCGTCACAATTGAAGACTCGGCGGAATTGATTTTACAACGAAAACACGTTGTGAAATTGGAAACTCGACCAGCCAGTGCCGAAGGCACTGGAGCTGTCACCCAACGCGACTTGGTGAAAAACTCGTTGCGTATGCGTCCTGACCGGATTCTGCTTGGTGAGGTTCGTGGTGCAGAGGCCTTGGATATGCTCCAAGCAATGAACACTGGTCACGAAGGTTCGATCACCACAATTCACGCGAACGATACCGACGACGCTCTCACTCGACTCGAAGTCATGGTCAGCATGAACGGGGCTGAGATGCCAGTTATGGTTGTTCGCCGCTATATCGCATCGGCAATCACCATCGTCGTCCACTTGGCTCGACTCAAAGGTGGTGCTCGACGTGTCATGCGAGTCTCAGAAATCTGTGGACTCGAAAACGGCGAATACGCCATGCACGAAATCTTCGGATACAAGCAGTGCGGATTTGACGCCAACGGTATGACCCAAGGTTACTTCTATTCGACGGGTTACGAGCCCGCGATCAACGAACGCTTGAAGGATGTTGGCATCAACTTGCCCAGCAATCTCTTCCAAGAACGGCAACTCACCGCCATTGAAGCCGCCCGTACGATTTCCCGCGCCGACGAACTCGATGCACAGGATCGAGCGGACAGTAACGAGGAGAACGACGCGTGATTGAAACACTCATTATCTCAGCGGTAACGTTTATCGCTGTCGCCGCAGTTGCTTTTGCGGTTGGCATGTTGGTAAACGACGTCTTCGGTAAGAAAGAGGATGATACACCGCATTTGGACTTGCTGCCGCCCGAACCCAAGGGTGGTTTCCTGGCTCGCGATTTCTTCACATTCATCGAAGAGACCGGACTGCCAATTGAATCAAGCGTCGCGCTAATGATCGTCTTGGGAAGTGGCCTGGTCTGTATGGCCGTACCCATCGTCGTTGCCGACAACTTCCTCTTTGCGACAATCGGGATGCTAGTCGGACTGATGCTGCCGCTTGTGGTGATGTTTATCATCCGCTGGTTTCGACTTCGCAACATGCGAAACGCCCTGCCGGAATCGTTGCAGATCGTAGCCGACGCCGTTCGCAGTGGTTACACGCTACAAGAATCCTGCGAGATGGTCTGTCGCGAAATCAAAGGACCGCTCAACGCTGAATTCGCTCATGCTCAACATCAGTTCATGTTAGGGCACGCATCGCTGTCGATCATGAGAAGAATGGTCCGTCGAATTCCGTTACCCGAGTTTCGAGTATTTGCAACGGCCGTGGTCGTTCATCATCGAGCTGGTGGTAACTTGTCATTACTTACTGAACGCATGGCTCGAGTCGCTCGCGACCGCCAAGAAGTACGCGGTCACTTGATGGCCGTAACAGCAGGAGGCCGACTATCGGCTGGTGGTATGATCCTCGGCTCAATCGCCTCGATGATCCTCTTGGCGGTAATCGAACCCGACTACGTTGGTGCCTTCGTCACCCATCCGATGGGTCCGACGTTGCTGGCCGTGTCTTGCGGTCTAATGGGTTTTGGAATGATCTGGGTATGGCGACTTCTGAAAGAGAATTTCTAAATCATGAACAGCATAACCGAATATCTTCAGAATCAGTGGGCAATTTGGGTTAACAGCAACTTCTCGCTCATCCCCCAAGACAACACTGACCGGATGATCCTCTGGGGCATCCTTGGGGCGATCGTCGTGATGATCATCATGCTACGACGGACGCTCAAAAAGAAAAAAGAAGAGGAAGAAAAGAAACGGTTCATTGATCAAGGCGATGGTCAAGAAGGTGCCTTCGGTAACCTGACCGACGCTCTCGCCGCCCAGATCCCGGAATCGTCTAAAGAAACCAAAGACTTCCAAACACTGCTTCGTCAAGCGGGATTGTACAGCCGAACGGCACGCGGCAGCATTTATGCTTTCCGTTTTGTCCTCCTGTTCTTTCCGCTGATGTGTGCTGGGATCCTGGCTGTCCTCGATCCCCCCAACACCATGCGTTACCTCATCTTTGGTGGTATTATCGCTGGTGGCTTATCAATTATTCCTCGTTTGTACGTATTCTTCCGACGTAGTCACCGCGTGCGAGAAATTCGAGCGGGCTTGGCCGACATGATGGACATGCTTAGCATGTGTCTCAGTGGCGGCATGGCACTCGGCACCTCGTTAGATCACGTAGCGCAGAACTTGATGAACTATCCCTCGCTGGCTGAAGAGCTTCGTATCTTAAAGCGACAAGCCGAAGTGGGAAGTCTGCAACTCGGCCTTCGCGACTTCGCGGAACGAATTGACTTGCCGCAAGTGCGACAAGTCGCGGGTCTCCTCGCTCGGGGTGAAACGCTCGGTTCGCAAATGTCCAACTCGCTGCTCGATCAAGCTGACCACTTTCGCAACACGCGACGTCAAATGGCTACCATGCACGCTAACCGAACGCCGGTTGTCCTGACTTTGCCGTTGATGTTCTGCTTTGCTCCAGCAGTCCTGATCTTGCTCATGGCTCCCGCTCTGTTCACTTTGACCGACTTCCTCAACCCGCGAGAGGGTGCTGGCGTCATGGACGGAAACGAAACGATCTCCATCCAATCCGTAAGTGATTCGATGAATTCGCTGAGTACCGGCAGTCTCTTGGAAGAATAAAACAACGGCCACATGACAAGTTGATTGTTTGATGGAAAGAGCGATGGGTAAAACCATCGTTCTTTTCATTTCTTGATAGTGGTCGAACATCAGTTGACTCCCCCACTCAGTTCGCTTTGGGGCTGACGATTCATCGGCAGCTCTCAAAATGAAATGAGGAGCTTGTCTTTACCCAAGTTTTTCGTTCGTTTAACCCGGATTATTCATGAAGATCGTGGCGCGAGTGCTCATGAATAATTCGGGTTAAACCCTCAGTCCCAGGTGTACGTGAATGGAACGCGACGCCAACAGCACGTATGGCCAGGAGAAAAGGAATGAAGAGTAAGGACAAGAAGGGGAGGTAACTCGCAGAGCGAAAGGCGACTATCGCAAGCTGGAAGCTTACGCCACTTTCGGCCTCCGGCTCGCATCACTTTAACCGTCCGTCGTCAATTGCCGTTTGAAACGTAGCAAAGTCGAGTTCGACTCGCCGCGCGTATGATGTCGCTACTCGATGTACAAAGTCGACGAACTCTCGTTGCTTGCCAACCAATGCCTTGAGCACTTCGTCCTCGAATTGATAGGGGATCGTCTGCGATTTCGCATCTTTATCCGCCCGCGCATGACGTAGTGCCGTGATTCGTCCCCACTGTTCCGCCATTTTTTCGAATCGTACGACACTATCCAGTTCTTTGATGGGAAACGTTTGCTTGAACGGAGATCGTTCGCGAACCGAAAATTGCTGATTGTCAATCTCGGTCCAACCCAACAGCGCATCGGCGCGTGGCATGAGTGACTGATAGGCTACCTGATGACGACGCCCTGCCTGTTGGTGAAGTTTCTTGTCTTCTGCCGATTGGCGTGTATACCGAAAACCAGTCGGTGTCCGCTGCGCCTTAACATCTAAAATACGATCGTCTTCGTTCGCAGTGGTCGCGCCATCAATCAGTACAAAATATCGATCCACGCCCAGCGACCCGGTACCCATGAAAACTCGCCGTACAACATCTTTGATCTTCCAAAACGCAGGCAGGTGCTCTTCAGCCAAAGTGGCACCATAGCGATCTGCTGCTTTTTCAACTTTCAATCGTGTGGTGCTATCGACCGCTTGGAAATGACCTGGACTGATCAACAAAGACCGCCTGCCACCGATGTCGACCACATATTTCTCAAGCATCTGAGACCGAGATCGGTCATTGACAACCTTCTTTAAGAACTCATCCAACCGACCGTAAGCTTGGTCCAGTGTAAGCACCGACGTCAGCTCGACATCAGAATTACGACACGCCCTCAACGTCTGCAGGTAAGAGACCGTCAACACATCAATGAGGTGAGCTTTCTCCAAATCACTGAACATCTGAATCTTGGACACCAATACGATACTCGTCGCTAACCGCATTAAGTCGAATTGAAAATCGGCGATCAGAGCGTCGTCAAAATCGTCGAAGTCGTAAATGATCTGGTGACGATTATCGTGTAGGGCGCCGAAATTCTCGACGTGCAAATCACCGTGCAACCACGTCTTCGTTGTCGCGGTTCCAAACTTCTGCACGACTTTGGAATGCGTCATGTCCGCCCAAAACAGGTGGTTTGTGCCGCGATAAAATGCCAGTGAAGAGACCTGCATCTTGCCGTACTTCGCGCGACGATTGACAGCAGTCAACGGTGCGTTCCACTTGGATATCGCCGAGACGACGTACTGCGATCGCTCCTTGTCCGCAGCGCGACAGTCGGGCGCAAATGCTGCGCAAAGTGCCACTAACACACAATGACTTAGCAATAGTAGCCAATTCCGACCCGACCGCATCAAGCAACTCCCATGTCGCAAACTAGATAGACTACGCTGATTTTGATCGCGGGGATGGTGAAAAGATAGACTGGCTGAATCGATTTTCCCTCCCAATGGACCACCACCAACCACTTCATGCATTGATTTCACTTGCAGTGAACTCCAATCCGATAGTAAAACATATAAGTTAGTTTCGATCCGTATTTGAGGTCCGTATGAGTCACATAGAGCCCAGTAAGACGTGCCATGAGTTTCGACAGCAGTTGGCGATTGATCGCCGAGCGCTATTACGGATAGGTATGTTAGGCGCTGGCGGGTTGACGCTCTCGCAACTTCTGCAACTCGAAGCTGCGGCGGCTCGAGGTGGTGCGGCGACCAAAAAAGAACGCTCCGTCATTATCCTCTGGATGCGAGGTGGACCGAGTCAGCACGACCAATGGGATCCCAAGCCCAACGCACCGGTTGAAATTCGAGGTGAATTCGGACCAATATCCACAAGCGTACCAGGCATTCAAATATCGGAAATGCAACCGCTGTGCGCCAAGATGATGCACAAATGGGCGATCGTTCGCAGCCTTCATCATCGCAAAGAGGACGGCAACGTCGGACACTCAAATGGTGATCAGATCTGTTTCACGGGCTATCCTGCTGGTAGAAGCGCCGACGAAAACGTAATGCCCAGCTGTGGTTCATATGTCGCCAAACAACAGCAAGACATGAATCCGGGTTTACCGGCGTACGTGATGATCCCGCGCATGGTACCTGGAACGGGAGCAGCGTGGTTGGGTAACGCTTACAAACCATTTGAAACGCTGGCGGACCCCGCAGCGACAGGTCCGTTCCAGGTTCCGAACTTTGCCTTAGCTGACGGCCTGACAACAGATCGTCTCGATAATCGCCGCGGACTGTTGTCGCAGCTCGATCAATCGAAACGCGATCGCGAGATGGAGACGACTGACCGTTTCCAAAACCAAGCTTTGAACATCGTCACCGGTGGCAAGGCCCGAGCGGCCTTCGATCTCGAACAAGAACCTCAACATGTACGCGAGCGTTATGGGTTTATGCCCGCCTTTGATCCTGGTGACCCGCAGCGATGCGGTTCGCCAAACTGGTCGCAGCGGATGTTGCTGGCTCGGCGTCTGGTCGAGGCGGGAGTGCGACTAGTCACCGTCGATCTTCGCTGGTGGGATTTTCACAAACAAGGTTTCGATTCCCAACGCCGCGGTTTCTTGCCACGATTCGATTTAGCATATACAGCGTTGATCGAAGACTTGGAACAGCGCGGCTTATTGGACGACACGCTGGTAGTTGCCTGGGGCGAAATTGGTCGTACTCCACGAGTGAATAAGGACGCCGGACGCGACCACTGGCCGTACGTATTCTCGGCCGCCTTTGCTGGTGGCGGAGTTCGCGGGGGACAGGTGGTTGGTTCATCGGACAAAGATGGTGGTGTACCCCAAGACAACCCAAAACTTCCACACGACGTGCTGGCAACAATTTACCGACATCTCGGAATCGATACGCGAGCACTTTATACCGACCCTCAAGGACGACCTCATCCCGTTCTGCCGGAAGGAAGTCCGATCGACGAGTTGTTTTCGTAGAGCCAAACGATCTGTTCCAGCCCAAGCTAAACGAACAAGGATTCGATTCTCATGTTCCGATTGCGACTGACGACCACTTATCTGGCTATCACCTGCTGGGGCCTGTTCTTTGTCGCTTCACTGCACGCGGACACAGCGGATTCGGAACGACCATCGCGCGACGGGTTAAACAAATATCAGTTGCGAGCCGTCGATGAAATGGAAGAATTGCGATACACATTTGAGAATGGTGAGCAAGACGTGACGAAGGCGCGCAGCACTAAGATGAGCGACGCGGCATTGCACGAGATTCGCGATATCACGACGTTGACATCGATATATGCTGCCTGCCGGAGCGATATCTCAGATTACGGAATGCAGTGTTTCGAAAAGCTGACCGAGGTGGAATCGCTCTCCGTTCGAGGAGAGCGAATCACCAACGAAGGCGTCGAGTCTTTGGCAAAGCTCACCAAGCTAAAAACCCTCTGGCTAATCGGAGCGGACATCGACAACGAGTGTTTAGCGACGATCGTCAAGCTCAGGAACTTGGAATCGCTCTACTTCTCGGACACGCGCGTCACTAAAGATGCCGCCCTGATTCTTCGTGAAGAACTTCCCGAGTGCAAAGTAAATATTCGCACGCGTAAGTAGCGACGCATAGTCGCCTTTCGCTCCCGCGAAATTGCTTTCTTTCTCCGCACTTACCTCGACGTGCCAGCGGCGGGTGGGGCTTAGAAGTGCAA
>JBLHLE010000027.1:0-16439 GCA_047620805.1 Pirellulaceae bacterium | reverse complement strand
ATTGGAAGCGTAAAAAGGATGTCCCCCAGCCACTCGATCTGCTCATCCTGGCCGATACGTCCGGTTCCATGGACCCAACTCAACGTAGACAACAGCAGGACTTCATCAACGCCATTCTCTCCTCGCTGGACGCGGAAACGGACACGGTCAACGTCGCCACGGTGGACGCTTACTGCCAATGGCTATTTGACGACCGCGTCTCGCCGACACGAAAGAACGTCAACCGAATCGTCAAGCACCTGAAAGATCGGCCGTCGCTCGGCTGGACGGATCTGACGATGGCGATGTCCCAGTCGTCAAAACGGATCGGCGAAAACACGCACGTCGTGTACGTCGGCGACGGAATCGTTAACACCTATAGCGCCGATCCAATCGAGTTCTCCAACTTCCTAAACCTCACGTATGGTGGTGTCACGAAAGGAAAGTTCCACAGTGTGTCGGTCGGCAGTAAGTACGAATCGGTTGTGCTGGCAGCCATTTCTCGACAAGGGAGTGGAACTGTCCACCACATTTCCGATACGGACGTCGCCGCGAAAGTTGCTGCGGATTGGCTGGCTAGTATTACAAATCCGTCGATCGAGAATCTGAAGGTCAGTTTCGAGGGAATCGAAACGGCGCGTGTCTATCCGAACCGCCTTCCAAATCTTGGCCCGCAAGCTCAACATGTTGTCATCGGCCGATTTCTGCCTCGCAATAAAAGCCAACAAGGCACCGTGCTCGTGGACGGAACTTTCGCTGGAAAGCCGGTCAGCTTCAAAGCCAATGTCGAATTGGGAAGTATTGAATCGAATGGCGAACAGTCGGGAAACTCGTTCATCCCTCGACTCTGGGCTCGGATGCACCTTGATGCTTTACTGGAACAGGGGAGTGACCCTCGAGTACAAGAAGACATCATCGCCTTGTCGGAACGTTTCAATATCATGACGCCCTATACTTCGTTGCTGATCCTGGAAAGCGACGCAGATCGCGCCCGCTTCAAAGTGAAGCGTAGATTCCAGATGCGGGACGGCGAGCGATTTTTCGCGGACGGTCAGAAGAAGCAGCAACTGGACCTTCTCCAGCAGCAGATGAATTTGGCGTCGCAGTGGCGATTGGGGTTGCGACAGTCAGTGCTCGGTGGACTCAGAGAGATGGGCCGCGACACGCGGCAAATCGGCGAGATCAGTGGCATTGGCTACGGTTCCGGGTTTGGCTGGGGTGGCATGGGCGGAGGTGGCGGCGGGTTTGCCGGAGGTGGCGGATTCTTCGGCGCTCCGGCAAGTGGCAGCGGCACTACGGCGGATGAGTACGAAATGGATGAGGAATCCAATGCCGATTTCAATGGCCCAGCAGATTCGCGCGGTCCCGGCCACAGTCACCCTGGTCCCGGCGACGAAATGGGTGGGGAAGAAGACGCCCGCATGGAACTCAAAGGTCGAGGCAACTCAATTCAATTTTTGCCTCCCGGAACTGGAACGGGCAAAGGCGGTCGATTCGATGTCGACAAGCTCTTTAAGGTAAAGATAGATGAAGGCAGGACAATGTACGGCGCTGACTTTCTCGATTTGCTCCCTCAATTTCCGCTGCTGCACTTCGGCCATTCGGGCCAGACTGAATGGGACAAAGAGTCGCTAGAACTGGCCAATTCGCTCCTCCGCGTCGACTATCTGAAGGGGCTAAAGAACGGGTTGCATATCAAACAAATTGAACGCCAATTCTTTCTCAAGGACGAAGCCCATACGTATCAACGCGAGAACGATGTCTACTTTACACCTGCGACGTGGACGATGGTCGACCACACGCGAGAGCGGTCCTTGGTTCACTGGAAAGGAGACGGCCAGGCGGGGGTCTACTCCAGAGCCTTTCTGTGGGGGCGGACGAGAAAAACCACTGACGACGATCAGTTGCCGCCATTGACTCTGTTCGACGCCTCCATCGGCTCGTTAGCCGAGGAACATATCTGGCGCACGTCGCTCATCGAACATTCCGAAATCGGCGTCCCCAACCTATTAGTTGTTAGCGAACACAACGAAGTCGTCGATCGCTACAAGATCGACGAAAAACGTCGCGTCATACTGGAACACGTTACCACCAGTCACGGCAAAGTCACTCAGCGGCGAGTGTTCTCGGAGTTCCAGCAAATCGAAGGACGCTGGTGGGCTCAGTTGATCGAAATTCGAAATGCCGAAGACAAACTGATCCGTCAGATTACCTGCCAAGTGGAGTCGATTGACGCCGAAAAAGTTACCGCATCGTATAAGTCACTTGTAGGCGATCCCGAGAAACTTTTATTGCTACAGTCGCCCTTCCCATCGAAACTCGAACTCCGTGGGAAAGCTGCGAAAGGGACCGCGTCCCGCAGCGACCTGCTCCGACTCATCGGCAACTACGCAAACGAACAACGCTGGCAGCACGTCCACACCTACCTTACACGGTTGGAACGACTCAGTCCTAAGAGCTCCGCTGTAAAATGGCTGCGCGATGCCGTCGCGGTGGGATCTCGAAACGGCGAAGAGCTGCGAAAACGATTAGACCAACGAGTGGCAGAGCTAGTTAGTGAAAAGTCGGATTCACTAGAGCAAGCCAGGCGAATCACCGAACTTGCCACTCATCTACTTTCGGCAACAGAGTCCCTGAAGTTATTCGTGCCACTGCGACCTGTGTATCAGCGGCAACCGGAATGGAAAAATGGCGCGGACCTGTGGCAATACGAATACGCTGCGGCGCTTGATCGAGCCGAACAATACGGGAAAGCAACAGGCGTCCATCTGGAACTTGCCAATAAGTTCCCGCGACACTACGACTACCAGCGAACACTACTACAGGCGTATCGACACCAAGGCAGAACAGAGGAATGGTCGGCGAAGCTGGAATCGCTTTTGGCGAGGCGCGACGAGTTCACGAAAGCGGCGTTGAACGACTTTGTCTCACAAAAATCAAGATTCCTCCAGCAGCAACGGAAATATGCGGAGTTCATTGATTTCATCGACAGATTTGAGGATGCGGAGTTGGTTAACAGGCATTGGCTACGCATCTATCTCCGCTCGCTTTTACTGCAGAACAAGCGTGCCCAGGCGATCGAAGTTGCCGCAAAGTGGCTCGCAGATGTCAGCCAAGAAGAGGTCTCGGATATGGCGATCGAGCGGGGCGTCGCCGCAGTCGATTTCGGTATCGGCCAAGCGTATGAATTCCCCACAACTGGGCTCGTCGCGGAACTGATGGATGCGATCTCTAAGACCTGCGAAGTCTGTATTGGTCACTCGGACCGCCGCGAAGTTGCGACGCGAGTCCTCTCCCATTCGCGTTTTCGCGACACTCCGCACGGACTTAAACTGATGGCGAAATTGGCGAATCGTGTCGCCGATGTGGTTGCCCACAAGTCGATTCGGGAAGCGGCAGTAACGCTTCAAATCTTGCAGCACTTTCCAGAGTCGCTTTCCACCGAAGCATGGGACGAATTGCGTACATCATTCCTGCGCCGAGTCGAGACTGCGGCAACCGACAAAGAAGCCGACAAATGGCTCGCGGCGCTCCTCGATTTCACAAACGACGATCATGAGCAGCATGTTCCTTTGCTTCGAAAACGTTGGAAGTTGACCGAGTCACCAGCTCATGCAGAGGCGCTGCTCGAGGCATTACTCGAACAAACATGGAGTGAAGAAAGCGAAAAGGAGTCACTCAAGCTGATCCCGCATGTGCAAAATGCGGGTCGGAAGGCCTGGCAGGTTTACTTCCTTCATCGCTGGGTTGACTCGATGCTAGTAGGCAGAGAGACCGCGGCGGCCGAATCACTTGACGAACTGCGAAAAATGTCGCGTAACGAGGAAGCAGCCTCCAATTTGAATGCCAAAGATTCCGCTAAACAGGGCGTGATCAAGACGCTCGAGGCCGCAGTCGCTACTCTGTCCCCCAACCTGACAGAGTGGGTGGAACTAGAGTCACACCAGCTATCCATGCAACTTAATCGAGTGGATCGAGGATGGAAAGAGACGCTGTTAACCCGACTCAAGGCGGCCCCCCCGGTCGACAATTTCGACGAGGACGATGAAGCGGCATCTCTGCATGACTATCTGTCTAAGCGCTATATGTGGATGAGTCTACGGATCGCACTGGCCGACTCGAAAAAGGCAGACGTCCCGTTCCTGAGCCTGCTACGTGACTTCGAGGACACGATTGGCGGAACCCTTTGGAGAGCTTGGTTGACCAAAACTTTGTTGGCAGTCGATCGGCAGGAAGAGTTATTTGCGCATGCCACCCATTGGCATCAAACTGACAAGGCGGACTATCGCTGGCGGCGAATGTTGGCGTACTTGAGTGCCGAACGGGGCGATCTGGCGACAGCAGTCAGTCTGATGGAAGGGGAACTGCTCAGCGCCGGCGCCGAATCTAAGGCTTACAAAACCGTGGCCGAGTGGGCCCTGGTGCTCGGCCAGAAAGAGAAATACACTCAGCTACTCAACAAGTCGGTTGAAGAGAAATCCATTTCGGTGCTTGAGAATTGGCTTCACAATTTGGACTTCAGCGACGAGCAGACCGGCTCCATTGAACTCACCGATGAAATGCTCGCTGGATTCGTGCAGTTGATACAACGCTCTCGTTATGTCGAGCAGTCCATCTCTCAACTCTCAGAGGCCTACAAACAAACGGGCGACTTCCGCTTGTTGAGAGCACTAGCCGATGGATGCATCGGCCACTCAAATGGGCGAGTCTACGCAGGACTGAGTGTCCTGCCCCGTGTTCTGCAACACGTCCACGACGAAGCGACGGTCGACGAAATTATGCAGCGACTGACGGAGATTCGTTTAACTGCTGCGAATGAAGTGGACCACCGCGCGCTAGATTTGTTGGAAATGTTTACGCAAAGTCGAGCTGCTCAAGTTGTCGATCAACCGGGTCCCCACGTCGCCGCCGCACTCGCCGCTCTCAAGCGGTCAGTAAACCGACAATGGCGCGAAAACGAACAAGTTGACTTCGCCGAGTTTCTGGCAAAGCTGGGACGCCTGAATGCCGAAAGCTTGGCTGCCGAGCAAGTGGGGCAATTGAAGAAGTTCTACGATCAGGCCGTGGCAAGCAACAGCAACCGCTTTCAAATCGGTTCGAAATACGCTCGTTGTCTGTGGACTTACGATCGAAAGGACGATTCGATTCTGCTGCTGGAAACTGAGTTGCAGCATCTGCATACCTCCAAGGAAACCATTCCAGTGGAACTCGTCGAACAGTTGCTCAAGTACCTCGTGGAACGGGGGCGCTGGTTGAATTCGGAGCGTCTGCTGAAGCGGTATCGAGACGAAATGAACGGAGACCGGCATTGGGTCCAGGTTCGCCTCTCCCGCATGTACACTGAAGCAATGAAACAGGACGGTACGGTTTCACTGGGTAAAGGGAAGGAGATCTTCTTACCCTTAGCACAGTTCGTCGAAACATCCTTGGAAGTCTTTGAGGACAATCACTATCGAGAGTTGCTCAACGAATGGCAGAACGTGTATTACGCTGCCAACCAACTAAAAATCAAAGGCGTGCTCGAACGTGCTACCAAGTTCGCTCAAGACCGGTTCCTCGATATCGTCCAACAACATCCCATCCGGTATCGAGATCACAACTACCACATCATGTTGACTATCTCCCGTTTGATTCCAGATGGGCCAGACGGCCGAAAGCTGGCGAGTCGATCCGCATTGCGCTATGGCATTGAGGCGATCGAACGGCGGCCCGAATTTACACGCGACAGCAGCGAGTATCACATGTGGCCGACATTCCACAACCAAATGAGCGATTTCCGCCTGCATGGTGCGCCGCTGCCCAAGGATATTGAGAAACGCTTACTGGCCATCGTCGTCGACTATTTGCGCGCGGATCTGATCAGTCTCGAAGGAAGCAATCGAGAGCCGTTTCATTTCAACTATTCCAACTTTTGGCGAGAAAAGGCCGATGCCTTCCTGGCAGTCGCTGAGAATGTCATCAAGGAAAATGGCGACAATCCTTGGATCCTGTTCAATGTCGCCGAGTACCTACACCACGGTCTGCAAAAATATGAACGAGCCAACGAAGTTGCCACGAACGTGTACAAAGCCGGGAAGCTTCCCAGCAATCTGTACATCGATTATGCAGAAATGCTTGTGCATCTTCAGAAATATGACGCCGCTCTGGAAGTCGTTCGCAAGGCCACTCCAACAGGACCTGATGAATCCACCATCGACCTATATGCCGTCTGCTTCATCGGGCTGGAGAAAGAAAAGGAACTGTCGGATCTGGCGAAAATGGTAATCGAAAAAACCGAAAGCGGTGAGTACGATGACTACGCCGCCCAGTCTCTCACCAGTGTCCTAGTGGAAGACGAGCACTTCAAGCTCGGACTCGATGTCATCACCGCCAATGCCGAAGTGCTTCGCCGTAAGTATGCCGCGAACCAGGATTATGCCGAAGGGCTCCGCTCGACCTTAATGGTGCAGTCGCAATGTTACGCAGGTCTCAAGAATGTCGGCGAAGCGGTGAACTCACTGACCGAGGCGATGAGTTACGTTCTCCATGATGCCGACGAACAGGAGTGGATTAGAGATAATATCCAGAGCGTTCTGTCCGACTCTAGCGACCTCGCGGAATACACCAAATATTTGGACAAACAGGCCACGAAAGAAGGTGTCGAACGCCCCATCGTACGTCAAGCACTCGGTCAGGCATTACTCGAAGAGTCGATGTTTGAAGAGGCCCTCGTGCAGCTAAAAATCGCCTTGAAATACAGTCCCAACGATTCTAAACTCCACGACCGCATTATCGAAACTTACGAACAACTAGCACGCCCGCGCGAGTTGGTCGAGGCGCAACTGAACGCTTTGGACATTCACCGCCGCGACCTCGATTGGCTCGGCAACGTCGTGGATTCGATGGAGTCCAATGGTCGCCGTGCGTTGGCGGAACTCGTGAGAACTCAGCTAGTCGAATCTTTGCCGAACGAATCAGAAGGTCATCAGCAGTTGGCGAAAATGAGAATGCGTCAACGCCGATACGAAGAGTCGATGCGTCATTGGCGACAAGTAATCGAAATCCGGAAGCTCGAACCGACCGGCCTGATAGGATTAGCCGAAGCACAAATTCTGGCGGGTGAGAGATACCTCGAGAGAGCTCGTATAACGATCGACAAAATTCGCGCAGATTTTTCTGACGCGAGTGCTAACGATCTACAATTCGACCTCCAACGCCTTGAATCGCTTTACAACAATCCGCCGAAGCCGCAGTCTCCGACGCCAATGCCCACTGGAGAAGACCCGTTCGCGCCGCCGGTGAAGAAGAAAACGGCGCCCGACGAACTATTCGGATTTCGACGCGTAAGACTCCAAGCGGGGTCTTTGTAGGCCGCCACCCACCTCAAATCTTGCGGAAAGACAAACTATTAGCTTCAACGGCTACGCTGCAAAGAATCATGTTCTTCGACTAGCCTTTGGGTTGCGGAACGATAGCCCTTGCTCGATATCCATCGAATTGTCAAATCCGGCGGTCAACGGTGTTCATTCCCGGGACGCTTGACCAAACTCCGTCCATCGCGACAATGAAGAGATCCATCAACTTTGATGGGTCCCGCCTCTCCGCCCACATATTTCCCACCTATTTGGAATGAAGTTTCCCATGAAAACGAGTTATGGATTGCTATGCGCGTTGGTCGCCCTGTCGTTTACCTGCGGTGTGAGGGCCGACGAAACGGACACGCCGACTGCCACAAAGCCGACTGCCACAAAGCCGACTGCCACAAAGCCGACGGGTTCATCATCTACCTCTGCCGCGAAGAAGGTTACCCCTTTGCACGAGCATCCAACATTAGTTCAAATGTTGGCTCGAAATAACGAGTTGCGACGTCAGGCCGGCTTAGCTTCTCAAACGATGAGTCCCGAACTATGCCAGGCCTCACAAGACCATGCCCAGTACATGGCGTCGACACGAAGCTTTAGTCACTACGTAAACGGCAGCCCTGGAAGCCGCGCGCAGAAACATGGATACGGTGGAGGAGTACGCGAGAACATTGCGATGGGATACCGCAATGTCCACACAACGTTTACCGGTTGGCGGAACAGCGGTGGACACTGGGCGAACATGACTAGCAATACAAGCAAAGCTGGTTTCGGCTACGCCATTAGCGCATCCGGTCAGGGATACTGGGTAGCCATGTACGGCAACTAGACGATGATCGCGCCCCACAATCTCATGAATCGCCATTGATCCACCATAACTTAGTGTGGTTGCCACACTCCGAGGCATCGTCGATATTAGAGGCTTAAAATCCTCCTGTATCCCGATGGCAATTCTCGGATTCTCATATTCAATGTCCACCGCGCGCGAAATTACTGAGCACGAAATACTGTCTGCGGGAGCAGCGCAGTTGGCGAGTTGGATTCGAGAACGGAAGATCAGTTCGCGGCGAGTAACAGAATGCTTCATCGACAGGACCAAGGCCACTCACGATCGGCTGAACGCCGTGATCGCGCCGAGGTTCGAACAAGCGCTTGCGGTGGCGGACCAGCGGGATCGCCAAGTTGAACAGGCGGAAATCGTTGGTTTACTGCACGGTGTTCCGTTCACTGTCAAAGAATGTTTTCACGTTCAGGGCATGGACTCAACGATCGGTTTGACGCATCGCGTCGGTCATCCGGAAACGGAAACCGGCGTCTTGGTACGCAGGTTGGAGACTGCCGGTGGAGTGCTGCTGGGAAAGACAAACGTCCCCCAAATGATGCTCTGGCACGAGTGCGATAATCCGGTCTACGGCTGCACTAATAATCCCTGGGATTTGTCGCGGACTCCCGGCGGGAGTACCGGTGGGGAGGGAGCAATCGTCGCAGCTGCCGGATCGCCACTAGGACTTGGCAACGACCTAGGGGGCAGCATTCGGTTGCCGGCGCACTTCTGCGGGATTCATGGGATCAAACCGACAAATCACCGGCTACCTCGCTCGGGAACGTTCCGCAATTTTCGCGGTCTCGAAGCGATGGTGACTCAAGCGGGTCCGCTTTCGAGGCATGTCGACGACCTGATTCTCGGCTTGAAAGTTTTGGGGGAGGGAGATGCGACTCAGCACGACGATGTCTCGCCAGTGCCGCTCGGCGATGCGGGCACTGTCGACGTCACTTCATTGCGAATAGGCATCTACGACGATGACGGATATTTCTCAGCGGCGCCAAGTCTGCGCAGATTAGTCGGCGAGGCGTCGAGTGTCCTGCGGGACGCTGGTGTATCAGTCAAGACCGTAGATCCGTATCGGACTCGCGAAATGGTCGAAATTTACTTCGGGATAATGACGGCCGACAGCGGCGCGGATTTGCATCGAATTGCCAAAGGGAGCGAGCTGGATCGTCGGACAGCCCATCTGCTTCGCTTGGCAAAGATGCCACGCTGGCTGCGGAAAACGATCGGCGGAGCCCTAAAACTGCAGGGGCAACAACGGTTCGCTCAGCTTCTCACGATGGGAGGCCGCTGTTCAGCCGACGAGTATTGGCAACTCACCGATCGCCTGAACCGCTATCGAGCGGGCTTGTCCATGTACCTCGAGCAACAGCAAGTCGACCTGTTGATGTTACCGCCTCACGCTTTGCCAGCAATGAAACATCGCTTGCCGCTCGACCTGATCGACGCAGCCAGTTACTCGCTACTGGCCAACGTGTCGGGCTTTCCCGCTGGCGTGGTCAGTCTAAGTAAAGTCCGGCCAGGCGAAGAATCCGATCGCTCCGACTCGCGCGACACCGTAATCAAAAAGGCCCAACGCGCAGAACAGAATAGCACCGGACTTCCGATCGGAGTGCAAGTGGTCGGGAGAATGTGGCAAGAGCATCAAGTGCTCGCTGTCATGAAGCTTTTAGAAAGCAAGTTTCGTTTGCGAGAGGACTACCCGAGTGAAATTCCATTGAGTTGACTCTAAAGTCAGCGAGTGGCATGGTCAGCCACTCGATGGCCAAAACACTCGTCGCGAGGTCAGTTATAGGTGTCCAAATTCACATGCTCTAATTTCGCAATCGACCAGTTTCAGCAACTCCGCGATTTCTGGCTGCGATTTTTTCGAGTGCGAGATTTCGAGCGAAAATACGGCAACGGTCGCATGCTGCGGCAGGACAGCGTTCGCCAACTCCCAATAGTAGAAAACGGCGGACTCATCGTCGCCGCCCACTTGGTACGCGATCACCGCATTTCCGGCGTCCAAACGAATAACCTCCCCACCGGTTTCTGTTGCGCGAATGCCGAGGATTTCAATCGGGGTGTTTTCATCAACGGGGCGCGGGGATTCCATGTCAATGATATTAAGTCGAAGCGTGGGAGAATCGTCGGCGTCTGCGTAGAAAGCGCCGCCGCCACTCTCTTCGTACTCTTCAATCCAGTCCGCCGGTACTCGAAACGTGACGACTCCGCCGCGATAGGCGATTGTTTTCAGTTCGATCGAATCACTCAACGAAACTCTCCGTAAAAGGTGGGTGTGGTAGAGCGGATCATGATCACACAGATTTTAGCGTTCGTCAATTACGGCCAGTGCGAGGTATTGGATGGCAGTTATTGTTTCGTAGCGCCAAGCGACTTGAGAACGGCAGGGTCGGTGTCGTTAGATAGTTGTTTAACCGAACCGTCAGACATGAGGAATTGAGCCCCGTTTCCCGTCGGGCTACCGAAACCGTTGGGCGAACGATTAATGCCCAATGCAGGGTCGCGACTGGTTCTCGGTTTCGCCCATGCCTGGAAATTAGAGTTGACCTCGCCAACCAATAGCGTGTGCGAGGAACCGTGGGACACTTCCTGCAGGCCGAGTCGGTTTTCGCTCTCGAAGACGTTCCGATTTCCAGCGTAGTGACTCAAGCCGTATCCATCGCTATCGCGAACCACTAGTGGCCTGACTTGTGGATTTAGTAGTGTTGGCACAAGCATGCGAGCTTGTTCTCCGTTGTAGTCGACGTTCCAAGGTTTTTCATCGTCGATATCGATGGCGAAATTCATGTCTTCAGCCATCCGGAACAATCGCAGAGCCGTCGAACCATCGATCGTCCATTGCCGCAACGATCAGATTAGTGCGGCGGCAAGTTCATTACAATTCGATCACTCATTGATCGTCGTCTTCGGGCCGAAACAGCACTGCAGCAAGTTTGTCCCGCAAGTCAAGCAGCAGACTGAACATCGTCGGCACCAGCACGAGCGTGAACATAGTGGAGACGACTAAACCTCCTAGGACGACGGCGCCCAAGCCGCGGTAAAGCTCGCTCCCAGCTCCTGGCATGAGGACCAGCGGCAACAGGCCAAAGACGGTCGTCGTCGTCGTCATGAAGATCGGCCGGATTCTCGTGCGAACGCTTTCCAAGATCGCGTCCCGCGGCAGCATCTCTTCATGACGAATGTGGTTCAGCGACTGGTGCACAATGAGAATCGCGTTGTTGACTGCGGTTCCAATTAGAATCACGAACCCCAGCATTGTCAGTACATCGAGTGACTGCGGAGGATAGCCTTGCAACTGAACATACCAACTCAACACGTTGAGCCCGATGATTCCGCCGACGGCGGCCAGTGGTACGCTAAAGATTACGACCAAAGGAAAGATCCAAGATTCAAATAACGCGGCCATCAGCAAGTAGGTTATCATCAACGCCAGCAAGACGTTGAACCGCAGCGCTCCCCAGGCTTGCTCAAGTTTATCGGCCGTACCGCTAAGGTAGATCGTGTAACCGCCAGCCAATGCGCCTTCGTCTCGCAATTTCTGAACGACTTGCCGATTGATTCGTTCAATCGCATCTTCGAGGGGAACGGAGAGCGGCGGGGTAACTTGAATCGTAATCGCTCGCTGCCGTTCGCGTCGATTCACTTGCTCGGGACCGCTGCCCAAAGTTATGTCGGCAATTGACCCCAAGGGGACGACGATTCCGGCCGGTGTGGCGATAGGTAGTGATTCGATATCGTGTGTCTGCGTCGCGAATTCGATTTCGCCTTTGATGGTGATATCGATCTTCTTGCCACCTTGGTAGTAATCTGCCGCGTACGCGCCGTCGACCAGAGCATTGACGGTGTACCCAAGATTAGTGGCGTCGATTCCCAATTCGGACGCGTTTAAACGCCGCGGGGTGACGTGCACTTCTGGACTCGACAAGTCGAGGCTTGGGATCGGTCTGGCCTGCGCCGTCTCGATCGGTTTGCCATGTGCGTCGAGGAGGCCAGCGACCAACGAGATCGGCATTCTCTGTTGCTCGACGTCGCCCGACATAATGGACCCGCCGATCTGGACCAGTCTTTCTAGATCGGGGCCGGTGATCTCAATGTCGATCGCGCGACCGGCAGCCAAACCTTGTTCAAACAAGCTGGTCTGTTGAGCGACGATGAAAGCGCCCGGCAAACGACCCGATAATTTGCTTCGCATCATCTGCGCTAGCTGTCCAGCTTTCTCCTTATCGTAGGCTCTGATGCCGAGGAAAACCTGACGACCACGGGCCACGTAGAACCAATCACTGATCACCGGGGCATCCAACGACTGTGCCTCTGCACTGTTCGGATCGACGTCCCAATAAGGTTGCAACTCGTCTTCAACCCACTCGCCCATATCCGTCAGTTCTTCGATGTTGTAACCCGGTGGCGGGAAGATTAGCCCGATAGCCAAGTTGCGATTGCCGGGGGGCAAATACTCCACCTTGGGCCAGAACAACAACACCAAAAGTACGGTCATCCCAATAATCGCCAAGGTCACGACCAAGCGACGAATGAGTCCGCGTTGAATCCAGGCATTGAGGCCAACGACAAAATCGACAAATGACCCGCCGAGTTGTGTGAGCACTCCGCGGCGGGGCGACTCTCCGTGAGCCAATTGGTTCCTCTTGGTGAACAGGAGGCTGGTTGCGACCGGAATAACAGTGACAGAAACAATCAAGGAAAACGCAACGGCGAAACTTATAGCCAACGCAATGTCGCGAAATAGCTGCCCCGCTTCCTGCTCCACGAATACCACAGGTAGGAAAACGGCCAGCGTAGTTAATGAAGACGCGATGACGGCGCCCCAGACCTCTTCGGTGCCGCGCACCGCCGACTGCAGCGGCGTGTCTCCCAGTTGATGACGTCGATAAATGTTCTCCAGCACGACCACCGCATTGTCGACCAACATACCGACGGCGAAAGCCAAGCCTGCGAGGCTAATCACATTGAGCGATCGGCCGAGCACACCGAGCATCAGGAAAGTGCCCATAATGCTGGTCGGAATTGCCAGGAACACGACGAGCGTACTGCGGGGACTTCCGAGAAACGTCAACAAAACCACCACCGTCAGGATCGCTGCGATGACGATATTCGTCTGCACCAACCCGATCGCGGAATTGATGTACTCCGTCTCGTCGTAAACCTGCGTCAGTTGCAGGTGGTTATCGAAGAGGATTCCTTCGTTTAGTTGTGTCAATTTCGTTCTCAACCCAGCCATCACGTCAATCACGTTGGCCCCGGTAGATCGCTGAACATTGATGGCAATGCTGTTGACGCCAAAGCGGCGGACCATCGCGTCCGGACGCTTGTGGCCGATGCGCACGTCGGCGACGTCTTTGATGAAAATATGAACGCCGTCGAAGACGCCTAATACTTGATGTTTCACTTCCTCAATGCTGTGAAACTGCCCTCGCGTGCGGACGACCCAGCGTCGCTTTCCCTCGCTAAAGTCTCCGGCTGACGTGTCCTTATTCTCTTGACGCAGCACGCGTCGCACATCGTCGATCGTGAGGCCGCGGTGGGCCAATTCATAGGGATCAACGATCACTTGCAACTCTTCCTCCTCGCCGCCGATCACATTGCTGTTGGAGACACCCTTCACTCGTTCCAGTTCGGATTCGATAAAGTCCTCCGCGAACTTGCGACGTTTGGGGACGTCAATATCGGTGGGCAATAGCGTCGATAGCGTCGCGATGTCGGCCAATTCTGGGTATTGTTCGACATATCTCTGAACCGCTCGTTCGCCTGCTCCGAGGAATTTGACTGCTCGCAATGTGTCGGGTGCCTCGGGATAGCGTTTCTTGAACTCGCCCAATTGCTGGCCTATCATTCGCCGCAAACGTAGCATTCCCAGCCCTTGGCTATGGGCGTCTGCAACCGGTTGTACTTGCTGAGCGAATTGCGGATGCGCCGCTTGCCAAGCGGCGACATCTTCTGTCGTCGGCATTACCGCCGACAAGATAAACCAAGCGATTGCGCGATCGGATGAACTGCTGGTCGAGATCGTCGGCTCGTCGGCATCTTCCGGGTACTGGGGAACTTGTTGTAGTCGCGCCGCAACTTTCACAAGTGCCTCTTGCATGTTGCTGCCGGGACTAAACTCCAGCGAAATTTTTCCCGCCGAGTCGGTGCTCTCGGACGACATCTTCACGGCGCCCTCGACGCCAGCCAGTTGCTCCTCCTGTTCCTGGATGATTTCACGTTCCATTTCTCCCGGACTGGCCCCTGGCCAGACAGTGGAAATGGTGATTGTGGGGATCTGCACCTCCGGCGTTAACTGTTTGGGCATCCGCAGCATCGCCACGCTACCAAACAGTATGACGATAATCACCCCGACGGCGATTTTGACGGGATTGCGAACAAATGATTCTACGAGTTGCATGCGAATTGGCGGATCAAGGGGTGTAATCTGATGCAGTTTAGGAGAGTTCTAACAATTGAGTTCTAACAATTGAGCCGCGGTCAAAATGTGGCTGCTATTTACGTTCGGGATGTAGAGTAGCTCCTTGTCTATTGACAAGAAGTTGCGCACCTGGGCGGAGCCTTTCGTTGCCCTTCTCGACCACGAGATCTCCCGCAGCGAGTTCGTCGCCGATTGCGGTGACGGCTATCCATTTGCCGTCGGACGCGCCCAATCGGACGGCCATAATCTTGGCGATGGTCTTCTGTGGGTCTTTGGGATCGGGGATGGCAAGGACGATGTGTGGAGCGGATCCGCCGAGCACCAGGGCGTCTTTGGGGACCATCGTCGCCGGTTGGCGCTCTCCCACTTCCATTTCGACTTCGGCTAACATGCCAGCCTTGAGTACATGGCTCGGATTGTCAACTTGGATTTTCACTGGAAATGTTCGCGTGCGATTGGCTGCCTCGGCAACGACGCCAGTGATGCGGCCCAGCGGTATCGTTTCACCCTGCTTCAATTCGGCTTTGGGATGAACGATCGCCTTGCCGCCGATTTGCAGTTGCCGAACATAGGCCTCGGGAACGAATGCGCGGACTTCCACGGGATGCATTTGAACTACAACGGCGATCGGGTCTCCTTCGCGAACCCATTCACCGACTTCGGTATGTTCGGCCACGACGAATCCATCAAATGGGGCGAGGATCGTGTATTTGGCCATGCGATCGTTGAGTGTATTAAAAACTGCTTCGGCTTCTTCGAGTCGGGCCTTTGCTTGCTTAATGTTGTCGCCTCGGTTGATGTGTTCTGCCACGATCGTGGCATCTACATACACTTGTTCCGCAGTGAACATCTGGTTTCGAGACAGCTCGAACGCGTCGAGAGAGATCGTGGCATTGTTTGCATACAGCTGTTGATTTCGCTCGAATTGGCTTTTGGAGAAGCGATAGTTCTCGGTGGCGGCCTTCAATTTCGCCACGGCCTGAGCAATCAGCCCAGGGTGCGTCTGCTCCGCTTGTTCCCATTCTGCCCTTCGCAGGTCGCGTTGAGCAGTCGCTTCTTGGATTCTAATCTGGATCGTGCCGACCCGCAGCTGGGCGAGCGGAGTACCCTTGGTGACATACGTCAGCTTGGTTTCAGGATCGTTGGCGTCGAAGAGAAACTCCATGATTCGACCGTCGACCGCCGTTCCCACGATACTCTTTCGCAGCGGCATTACCGTGGCAACGAAGTGTTGCACGGGAGCAACGGAAAGCTCGATAACTTCGGAAACGATTACGTTGGCCGGTCCGAACTGCGCCTCGGCCGAACCAGCTATCGCCAGCGGGATGGCTATCGAGCAGAAGAATCGGAGGGCAATAGAAACTTGCCAAGTTTGCGATGCCAAGCGACACATAGTTTAGGTTCCTTGCTTTTGCGACACGCGGTTGGTTTCTCTTTGAGGTGCGACCAGATTGTTCTGAACGATGAGTAACATTTCACGCAATTGTTCGAGTTGCCGTGCTGACAGGCCAGCGGTCGCTCGGGCTCTGACGCGACGACCACATTTCAATATCTGTTTCCAAATGGGTTGAGCCATTTTTGTGGGATGGATCAATTTCTTGCGTCGGTCTTCACCTGACGGGACGCGTTCGATCCAACCGTCCCGTTCCATCCGGTCCAGTATGCCGACCAATGTCGGCGGTTCAACTCTCATCCGTTCGGCCAACGCGATCTGCGGCAGTGGACCGTCGTAAGCGAGATAGCCGAGCACTTGACACTGCCGAAAAGTAAAGCCATAGGGAGCGACCTCCTCGGTAAACGCTTTGCGATAGGCGTCGGAGGCAAACGTAATCCAAACGCCGACACTATCGTCGAGATCATGGTC
>JBLHLE010000026.1:0-16582 GCA_047620805.1 Pirellulaceae bacterium | reverse complement strand
CTGCTTGTCAATTCGCTGCTTGTCAATTCGCTGCTTGTCAATTCGCTGCTTGTCAATTCGCTGCTTGTCACCGACTGTTGCAACGCCGAGCTGGTAGGGACGCTGTCGGGTCCAGCTTTGATTCCCCGCGGCAATTGCAAGCCAATGTTCAGCTTGACAATGCGAGCATGCCTTTGTTCTTGTTCGCTGGTACCACCAGTGATGTTGTCTTCGTGGTCGCGAAAGTCGCCCAAAGTGGTCATGTCCGATATCCTCAAAAAAAATCGCCGCTCATAAAAGCCTTGCGGCCTTATAAGCGGCGTATTGATTTAGAACGCGTCTTATCGTAGAAGCGATAGTGCGTTTTGTGGATTACTGTTCGCGATACCAAGTACCGACAAGCCCGATTGAACCAGAATCTGAGATCGAGTCAAGGCGGCTGTTTCACTCGCAAAGTCAGCGTCTCGAATCGAGCTTTCCGCATCGGTCAGGTTGGCCAAAGAGTCTTGCAAGGAGACAATGTTCGAGCCGAGTGTCGTTGCTTTGAAAGCACCGAGTCGACCGCGAATCGTTGCAACCTTCGTGATCACTTCGTCGACCACATTCGCTGCACCCGAAGTGTCGGTATCAAGAGCTTTAGCACCTCCCGTACGCAGTTCGTACAGTCGACCGCTGGCACCGCCTAGGTTAGCAGTGTTAACGCTTTGGATACCGAGTCTAGCTTGTTGGGAGCGAACAACGTCGCCTCCGAGCTGGAACTTGGCACCACCACCCGTGATATCGAAGTTGAGTGCGGTAGAGTCGCCATCGGAAACCGTTATCGAGATACTTAGTGTCGAGGTATTGATCGAGAGCGTATTGCCGTCACCATTGGCTTGAACACCGTTGATGATCGCGTCGATGTCTACACCTTCGTCTCGCAGAGCGCTTAAGTTGGCGCCGAATAGACCACCGCCGCCAGTGTCTTCCGATATTACATCGACTGCGACAAAGGCGTCTTCGCCGTATCCGACGGAGTCTAATTCGAGGACACCAGCATTATTCGTCGCGGTGACACCGGTTGTGTCAGTAGCCAGATTGACAGCGTCAACGATTTGATCCAAAGTTGCTCCGGCATCGAATGTGAACGCTTCCGAACCCGTCTCGCCACTTAGCTGGAATACCAAGTCGCCAACCAGTGGTGTACCTGCACCGCCGACAGTGAGCTGAGCCTGCTCGGCAGCTGCATTGATGACGACGTCGACAGTCCGTACGTCGCTATCATTTAGCGTCGCTTCGTTGATCTGTAGATCTTCCACGGTCGCGGGATTCGCGTCGACGATGAAGTCGAAACTTCCGTCCAACACCTGTCGGCCCTGGAAAGATGTCACTTGTGAAATTCGATCGATGGCGGTTAGAGAAGCATCGATTTGAAGCTGATTAGCGCCGATTTGCTCGTCGCTAAGTGCTCCTTCGTTAGCTGCTTCAGTAACTAGTCCGCGAATGTCATTGAGCAGGTTACTTACCTGTCCTAATGCCGAGTCAGCTGTCGAAATCAGCTGTCCCGCTCGCTCGCTGTTCGTGATCGCTTTGCCAATCGCAGTGATATCTCGTCGGAGAGTTTCACTAGCAATTAATCCAGCAGGGTCATCGCTACCAGCGTTAATCCGGAGCCCCGTACTGAGTCGCGTTAGTGACTCCTGGAGCTGGTTATTCGTTCGCCCCAGATTGTTCTGTGCGACCAACGAACTTACATTGGTGTTAATTCGAGTCATGGCACGGCACCTTTCGGTCCTTGAAAGTTAGTTCTTCAATGTTGCTAGTGACGTCCGGTTTATTGATCCGTCTGCTTTCCCACACGTATGGGACGACAAATAATCAACTGGCGTAGTAGCCAGTTAGTTTGTTCATCTAAGGGAATATAGATTAGGAATAGCGGATGCAAGGAAATCCGCAAAAAAACTTCCTTGTAAATGCCCGAATCATCGATGTCAAACGGCAATTCAACCCGGGAAAACCAGACTTAAGTCGCTATTCAAAAAAGAGATAACGCAGTCGAAAGAAAAACAATGGGTTTTCAATTTACGGAACCACGACCCCAATTTTGCTTTTAAAAACCATGCCGAAGTCGCGAACCTCGCAGCAAATCCTCCGCCGCAGCAGTGAAACAGGTGGGTACTTACTGCTGCTTCTTGACGTCTTTAGACCTGCTAGACGCTGTCGTAGACAATTCAACGTTTAACCCGGACCCAAGAAACAAACAACGGACGCCGAGATCTACTCCGAGCGTCCGTTTCGTTTATTTGTTATCTATGTGCCTGGCAGAAATTGCAGCGCCAATACTGATTGATCAGAGCTTACTGTAGTAACGCCAGAACATTCTGCGGGTTTTGATTCGCAATGGACAACACCTGTGTACCCGACTGCACCAGAATCTGAGCTCGAGTTAAGTTGGCGGTTTCGACGGCGAAGTTAGCATCGCGTATCGTACTCTCGGCCTCGACTAAACTAGTCAACGTGTCATTCAAGGTCACGATGTTCGTTTGTAGTGTCGTTCGTTGGAAAGCTCCCAACCGACCTCGCAAACTAGCGATCTTGGTTATCGTGTCATTGATAATACGCGAGGCTGTCGTGGCGTCGTTGGTGAGATCGTAGTTACCGCCAGACAATAACTCGAACAGCCGGCCAGCCTCGCTACCCAAAAGTGCCGTGTTAATACTGCCTATCCCCAGCCGGGCCTGCTGATTGGATACAACATCCGGCCCGATCTGGAAGAGCGCCCCGCCCCCATCGATCGTGAACGCCAGATTCGTACTGTCGCCATCCGATACCGTTATGTCGAGACTCAGCGTCGATGTGTTAACCGAAAGCCTATTTCCGTCACCACTCGCAGTCACACCATTGATGATCGCGTCGATGTCCGTACCTGTTCCACGGAAGTTGCTTAACTCAGCACCAAAATCGGTACCCCCCGTTTCTTCGATCACCCGAACGTCGACAAATGCATCCGTTCCATACTCGACGGACGCCAGTTCCAGGACGCCAGCGTTATTGGCCGCGGTTGTACCAGTTGCGTCTGAAACCAAATTGATCGCGTCAATAACCTGCTCCAGGCTCGCTCCCGCTTGGAACGTAAACGCTTCAGTGCCCGTCACACCACCAATCTGAACCACCAAGTCGTTCGCTAACGTCGATCCAGCATTCGGAAAGCCTGCCGCAGCGACGGTGAGTAGGGCCTGAGTTGCCCCCGCATTGATCGTAATGTCGAGGTCCAATTGATTGGCGTCATCTAATGTGGCCTGGTAAATGCTCACATTCTGGATCGTGGGAGGATTGGAGTCGATGATGAAATCGAGTCCGCCGTCGAGCAGCTTCTTGCCTTGGAAAGTGGTCGTCTGAGCAATTCGGTTAATCGCTGTTAACGAGACATCCACTTGCAACTGATTGGCCGCGATCTGCTCGTCGCTCAATACGCCTTCATTCGCCGCCTCGGTAATCAAGCCTCGAATATCCAATAGCAAGTTGCTGACTTGGCCCAATCCGCTGTCTGCAGTCGCGATCAGTTGATTGGCCCGTTCGCTATTGGTTATCGCACGACGTATCCCCTCGATGTCGCTGCGTAGATTTTCACTAGCAATTAGCCCCGCCGGATCATCCTTACCATCGTTGATCCGTAAACCGGTGCTCAATCGCGTCAGTGCACGCTGAAGCCCCTCATTAGTTCGCCCTAAATTCTTTTGGGCGATGAGTGAACTGACATTTGTGTTGATCCTGGACATACCAGACACCTTATTCCATTAAAAAATCAAAACTACCGCTACCAACCCCAAAACGTGTTCTATGTTTTTGAGGCTGGAACACCGCTCTCCTAGTTGTTCAGGAGACAGTGATAAAAACCGTTCGTTTCAACAACGGACACAAATTTGTGTTTGGCTGACATGGCTGATGTACCAAACACGACGAAGCCGGCGATCGACGCCAAAAACGGATAATGCTTCCGCTTTCTTTGCCGAATCAGCAGAATCGTATGGCGGCGGGTGCATTCCCGCGCCAAGAATTCTTCACCGGCTATTCGATCTATCGTCTTGTGAAACTAAACGCTTCAGGCAATGTGCGGCAAGCTGACGGAGTTACGTCAATCAAAGAGACTCTAATGAAGAGTTTCTAGAATGTTGCACCCCATCGACTCGCCAGAACTTCAGGTCGTGGGCTCTTGAGGACTATTCCCCAGCTCACGCGTATCATCAGGCTGCATCTGAGCAGCTTTCATGTTTTCACGTTGTATCGCATCGTAAACTTCCCGACGATGAACCGGGATGCTCGTCGGGGCGTCGATGCCTAGACGAACTTTATCACCTCGAATATCGACAATCGTGACGACAATGTCGTCACCTATCATGATGCTCTCGTCGCGATGTCTCGACAAAACCAGCATCTGTGGCTCCTTCCTTTTTTCCAAGTCGCGGGCAGCGACTTATCAACTTTGCGGATTCGGCCTCGAGGGTCCGGACATTTGTCCGTTGCGGATGACCACATCAAGAACCGATGGTGTAGGAATCATGACTGGGAGAAACCGTTCTCTCAGGCGGGGTGGTGAAGCCTAGTGGGGGCAGGCGGTCGGCAATGAGTTGCCAAAGAATGTGCGATGTCTAGTCACATACAATCCATTGGTAACTGATCACTTAGTCATTCAAGGCGTCGAAATCCGGACGCTTTTCCTGACCAGGATTAGTTATCGGCACGCAGCTTGCCTAGAATCACTCAACAGCCTTATCGTCACTGTTTTGCGGGCAACAACGGCTGTATCAGGCGCTCTTGCGGAAGAGTCCGATTGGACCAGTCAGAACGGCTTGGGTAGATTGATCGTCATTAGTGATTACTTGGCGCCCAATGCGGCGGTCCAGATTGATGACGACAGGAGCCCTAAGATTAGTGGTCAATTGACCTTCTGACTTATTCACAACAGTCAGGATGTAAGCTTGATCGAGTTCGCCAAGCTCCAAATTAGTGATTTGGCTGCGGAAGACCCGAATTTGGTAGTCGGGACAAAATTTTCGCGGACTTACAACTGGAAGCGCTAATTCTTCACTCCGAAGGCTCTGCAACCAGCCTACGGATGGATTATCTTGGTCGGCCAGAAGAACCCAATGGCGGTCTTCTTCAAATCCAATGAGCCCATGTGGGAACAAAAGAATGTCGTCAGCCTCAATAGTGATAGCACCAAAACGAGAGGTGTTGAGTTGCATGGCGATACCTGATTAGCAAAAGAGACTGCGCAGATTCTGATGTCACTGATTCTGAGTCACTGATTCTGATGTCACTGATTCTGAGTCACTGATTCTGAGTCACTGATTCTGAGTCACTGATTCTGATGTCACTGATTCTGAGTTCCACTAACTAACTTTCACTTTTTATCGGCGCCACACGACCAGTACGGCCACTAAAATCGGAATAATTTAACAGCCACCGGCGATTTAGCTGTTATGGAGAAACTAGATATAGTTAAGAATTGAGAGCTGCAGAGTTTGCGCCATAAGCTTCAAAGAGGCTTGCACGGACACCTGTTTTTGTTGCAAGGAAGAAATCGCAGCCACCAGGTCGGTGTCCAGTTCGAGCGAGAGAGTAGAGCGCAGATCCGTCTCTTCGTCCGAGATTCGTCTACCGATTGCCTGAAGATTGGCTTCGCGAGCCCCCAATTCAGCTCGTGCCCCGTTCACGCGTTCGAAATCGACGTCGAGCTTGAGCATCAATCGTTCGACGAGGACAATGTCGAACTCCTTAATCGCGTCGCGCAAACGAATAAGTGTATTGAAAACGCCGTCGACCTGCACTTGGTTGACATCGTTACTGGTATAGGTCTCGGCCGACCCACCCTGAAATGTCGTCAGTAACCCCGCCGTGTTTATTATTCCGGTTCCGTCGTTGGTGAGATCGGTGGCCAAATTGAGTTCGGCTGAAAAAGTCCCGGCTCCATTGATGGCGGCCAGAATGTTATTGGCAGTGGAAACCCCGCTTTGGATACCAATTGTCAATGTAGCGGCCAAGTTGTCGTACAGAACGGTCTCGGCGCCGGCAACTGCGGTATTGGTAAATATCACTTGAACATCGTTGTAGGCAGTCCCAGGATCAGGGGCAGTAATCAACAGTGAGGTGTTACTGTCGTCTGGAAATGCGAAATTGACATCGGCGACAGCGGGTTCCGCCACGGGATTGGGAGCTCCGCCGGCCAGAGTACCGATTACGCCGGTTTGTATAATTAGTCCGCTTCCGTCGTTGAGTGGGTCGATGATCTGATCGAGTTCGGCATCCAGAAAACCGTGTGCGTTAATCGCGTCGACAACCGTTTGCGCGGTCGTCGCAGCTGGGTCGACGTCAACAGTGAGTACGCGCGTCAGGTCGTCGTAACCAATGAGCGCTTGGTCGCCGGTGGCAAGGCTATTGACAAGTTCAATTTGAACCCCGTTGAACTCGGGGCCGATTTCTTTACCGCGAACAATAAACTGGTTCTTTTCATCCGTTCCCGTTAGCGGTGTCGTGCCGCCGATAGTTGTTCCTTGCACACCGACTGCGGCGATCAGGCCCAAGCCCGTATTGGTCGGGTCGGTAGTCAAGTCCAGTAACGCTTCGAGCGGTTGGCCCGACGCCGAATTGACGGCGTTGACGATCGTCTGTGCCGTTGTGGCCGCAGGATCGATATCTACTGTCAGACGTTTGCCAACAGGATCGTAGGAAACAATTGCCTGATTCCCACTGGCGGCGATATTGGAAAACTCGATTTGAATCCCGTTGAACTGAGTTCCTTCGTTGGCGGCGGTGAACTGAATTGCAGTATTCGTATTATTTGGGAACGCGAAGGTTACCAGCGCCCTGGCCTGCGGAGTCGGTGGGTCGTTGTCTGGATCGAAGTTGATATCGACACTAGCCGCACTGGGCGGCGCCGACTCCGTGGGACTCGCCTCAGACTCGCCCACGCGGACTAACCCCAAGTCTCGCGCCGCCGCGCTTCCGTGGGCCGCGATGATCGTGAGCGAACCGTCACCGACTGGATTGTCGTCAACAAGTTGAATTCCATTACCGATGGTCGCCAACTGGGCAACCACGGCCCTGTCGGCATCCTGGTTGTCCACATGATCGTTGATCAAGTCCAATACGTCCTGAATGGTCCTCGCAGAGGAGAGGTCTACTTTTAGTTCGACGCCGTCGTTGCGACGAATGATAAAGTCCGTCCCTGCAATCGTTCGCACGCCGCGGCCCTCGTTCAATTCGGCGAAAGTCGTCTCGCCTTGAAAGCTCCGAATTCCGAGGTCGGTGGCAGTCCTGCCGCCATTTTCTCCGATTTGCAGACTGGCACCACTCAATCTCGAGCGGATGTTAAGTCGACTACCACTTCGATCGATCTCGGCAAAAACATTGGCGTCAGACGAATTCAAGATATTCAAGACATCTTCAATAGTTTCGGCGGTTTGCAGGCCAACAATATGCACCTCTCCGCCGTTCACAATTCGCAGCCCCGAAGAAAGATCGGGCTCGACGCCAGCTCCGGCGGCGAGGACGGTGGCAGCCGTTTGGAGAAGGCCGTTCCCGCTAACTGCCGCTAGGCTATTATCTTTGTCGTCGATCGTGGCACTAAAAAACTCGGAAAAAACAATGTCGTTATTAAGCGATTCGACGGCTTCCGAAGCCGTAGTCGTGTTGGCAACATGCAGGAAAAAGGAATTGGCGTCGCCGCCACTGCTGCCGGTATTGCCAACGACACCGTCGATCGGAACGATACTTCCGCTACCGTTTCCTCCGCCTGCCGAGTCGTCGTCGGCAGCGGAGAAAATCTGCTCCCCATTAAACGTGTAGTTGTCAATTGCGCTTTTAATCGCATTGACGGACGTATTGGCGGTGTCATCAATGGTGATCGTCAGGGTCTTGTTGCCGCCAAGCTCGAGAAAGTTTACGACGGGCGCGGCACCAATTCCAGCCTGAGTTTCAAAAACAATCTCAACATCGTTCCACTTGCTGCCAGCTTCGATCGCGGTCAGGATAATATCGTTCTCGTCGGCAAATGCATCGGAAAATGTTATCGCTGCCGTGGCCGACGTCGCGTTTGGCTCGAACCGCACAAATTCGTCCCCGGACCCGATTCCCGAGGCGGCTTGCAAGTCGCCATCGCGGACGACATTCACCGCATAACCATTATATGCTTCGCCCCGCAGCTTGGCCCCGATGCGAATGTCGTTATTGTCGTTAACAAACCGCAATACCCCCTCGGGCCGGAACCCCAAAACATCGGCAATCTTGGTCGTTCGCCTGATGACGGCCGTGTGCGTTCCGCTTTCTATCGGAAGGGTTGCGGAATTGGAATCGCGAGCAATTCCGAGGTGCGCGGCTGTCAGACCGTGGTCGACATCACGAATGGTGAATTTACCGCCACCCTCTTGATCGATCTCGACCACCAGAGAGCGTCCCGAGAGCCGCACACTGATCGTTCGCCCCTCAGGGGAATTCGCTTCAATTCTCCGCACGACATCGCCAAGAGTTTCGGCGCCCGTAAGATCGACGCGACTCGAGTTTGTGCCATCGGAAATGTCGATTTCGCCCAGCGCGATCCCGAACCCACTGCGCAGATCCGCCAAACGCGTTTTCTCAGTCAGGGATGGGGAATAGTTCGATGAACTGACCACTCGATCCGAGAGCGCACCGAAAACGGCGTTTCCATTGAGACTGTGCTCAAGTAGTTGATTGACATCCGCGTAGTTGCGTCCCGCTCCTTCGTTGCCCACGTACTTTACGAACCCATTCTCAAACTCGAATGGCGAGCCCTGATTCAGTGATCCTCCAAACAGCTGCTGGCCGCGATATTCCTGGTTGCCGATCGTGACTAACTGTTGAATTACCCGATCGATCTCAATCGCGGCAACATCCCGCTCCGCGTCAGTTGTCGGCAGATTGGCCGCATTGACCACCAGTCCTCTGACGGATATCAGCAGCCCCGAAATATGCGATATGGCTGACTCCGACGCTCGAACGAACTCTTGATTGGTTGCCAAATTGACTTGAGACTGCGTCTTCTGCTCGAGAATCCGTTGCACATTCAGCGCCCGCACCGTCTTCGCCGGGTCGTCGCTCGTACGCGCAATCTGCCGCCCCGTTGAAATCTGGTCCTGCAGTCTCAACAGCTCTTGCTGGTCAAACTGAGTCTGCAACAACAGTCGAGTATGAAGCAACGCGTCGCTTACACGACCGGCGGGTACTGGATAGAGTGAAGCCATGGTGGTCGTCCGTAACCACGAAGGTTATCAAAGAGGGAATGTTCTGGAGGATAGATTTGGAGGGTAGTTCTGGAGGGTAGATTTGGAGGGTAGATTTGGAGGGTAGATTTCGGCGGAGTGAGTTATAACGAGACGAGGACATCCAGCAGTTCGCTGATGGTGGCAATTAGTCGAGCCGAGGCCTGGTAGGCCCGTTGGTAGGAAATCATGTTGATGGCTTCTTCATCGATACTGACGCCGCTAATTGCCAGGCTCTGCCCCTCGAGCGTACGCTCGAACGAACGATATCCGGCAGCGACCGATCGAGTCACCGCGCTACCTTGCGCAACGTCTCCGACAAAGTTCTCGTACAAGTCTGCCAACGAGTTCCCTTGATGGTTTTCAAGTGCATCGTCGTACAACGTGGCCAACCGCTCTACGTTCCCAGTATCCACTCCCACGCCACCCAAACTCGCCGCGAATTTCGACGAATCCTCCTGCAGGTATTGGCTGACGCCGATATTCGCCGATGCCAGTCCGCCGGAGTCGGCGCCGTTGAAAAACGTGTTGATGCCCAAGGCTGCCAGCGCGCCACTGGTGTCACTGGCGAATCCGAATTCCAAATGACTTGAATCGGTGACGAATTCAAGGTGGTTATCTGGCGTTATTGATACAGTAATTCCGTCAATCGCGTTCAATTCTCCGGCCAAGCTTTCCAGCGTCGTGTCGTCATCGAGACCATTGAGTTTGACAAAGATGTCCGTCGTCTCGACTGTCTCGGTTTCGGAGTTGTATACCTCGACTTGGAAAGAACCATTTTCTGGAGTGAACAGTAGTCCCGCTTGATCCAAAGCAGCCGTCCGGTCTTCCAAGCCATATTCGCCGGCCAGACGTTCAAAACCACTCAAACCTTGCCCGTTGGAATAGACTTTGTTGAACTCGAAAATGAACGTCTTGGTAAATTCCTCAAATTCCTTCAAGAAGCCGCCAAAAACTTCGTCCCGAGCGGATATCAAGCCGCCAATGCGTCCAGCGTTAATTCGCAGCGCGACATCCGTATCGGCGAAATGAAGTTCCTGTCGTCCGTCGTCGCTTTGCCCAAGCTTTAACTCGCGATACTCACTGTCAAATACAAAGTACTCACCACCGTTAAAAATCCCAACGGAGCCATTCGCCTGCTCCACTACACGCACGTCTAGTAACTCGGCAAGGCGTTTCAAGTGTATACCGCGTTCATTGCGTAGCCCCGACGCGGTCGCGTTGCCCGACGCGGAAGCTTCTACCGAAACAACACGCGAGTTCAACCGGGAAATCTCCTTGAAAATCGCGTTGATTTCATTGACCGAGAAGGCGATCTCGCGATCGTTGTTTCGTTGCGCATTGGTAACCTCATTGGCGATGCGGTGAAAATCCCGCGTCAGACCATCACCGACGTCTATCGCCAAGCTCCGCAATGGTAACTCGTCCGGCTGATTCAGCACGTCGTGGATATTGCCGAAGAACTTGACCAACGAACTACTGAGGTCAGAGTCAGTCAATTCGCCTAATAACGATTCCAATTCGAGGTACGCCGTCTCTTGCGCATCGCTAAAGGCAACGTCGCCCTTCGCATTGCGGAGACGCTCGTCTAAAAATACGTCTGAGCGCGAAGCGATCTCTTTGACTTGTACGCCAAGGCCCAATCGTAAATCGCCAAACTGCTGTGTCGGGGCCGGTTGAAAAACCGCCTCCTGACGCACGTACCCTTCGGGGTTGGCGTTGGCGAGATTATTACCCGCCACTTGAATGCCGATTTGCGCAGCAATCAAGGAGTTGTTCGCGATGTGAAGTGTACCGATTAAAGACATGAGACTATGGAGAAAAGCGCCGCGCCTTTACTCTTCCAACGCAAGGCCTAAGTCGAACGCCCAGGTATGCCGCCGGAGATCGAGCAAATTTACGAACAGTTGCGAGCGGCAAACTCCTCAGACTATGTAACGCGCAGAGCCTTACTAAGCTGCCTCGTCGATAAGAGATCCACGCGAATGAGTCGCGGGAGCCTCTTCTCCATATGTCGGCGTAATGCGCCCACCGGTAGCGATAATTTCGAGCAACTGAGAGAGATGGAGCAGAGATTTTTGAGCTAGCACCCAATTGGTGAGCGTGTGTTCCTGCAAGACCCTGGATCTCGATTGCGCCTTTTGCATATGCCGCCCAACTCCCCCATTCTCATCGTCCCCTACTGACGCCAATACAGCGCCCAAATTATCCGCTGGGAGCCCTTGTTCTTTCGCTTGGTTGAGAAGCTGTTGGCGGCGATCTTGAATCTCCTGCAACGTCTGCCCCAGCTGCAACTCGCGCTCCTGCAGTCCCTCCATCGCTTCCATGTCGCTGGCTACCATCGCTTCGCGCTTCTGAGTTAGTAGTTGCAGCAGTTCGTCCTGCGTGCCCGTCAATTCGTTGAGGAGGGCAGAGATGTGTTGGTGCCAGTCGTGTGCATTGTTGTTCACGGGCGAAGCATTGTTGAAGGAGGTCACGATGGAGTCCTGTGGGGAAATGAGGTCCGTCAAGGATGAAGGCACGAGATTGAGTTTTTCGTATGCTGGGGCGTTAGTTACGAGCGACCGAGCATGAATAACTCAAACATTGGTCCAGTGAATTGGTCTGCGGAAGCGTCGGTCATTTCTTCGGAAAGGACTTGATCGAGTTGCGACTGAAAGATTTCTTCGGCGCGACCGCCGTGAAAGTAGGCGGGCTCTCCTACCGTCTTTCTCATTGTGCTAAGCATTTGACTAAAGAACGTTTGCCCAACAAATTGGTCGAAGGCCTCGCGAATATCGGATTTTTCAACCTTAGCTCCTTCGCCGAGCTGCGCCGGTGGCGTCGGTTTTGTTGCCGAGTGCATTGCAGAGGCTGGATGGGACATCGTTGGTATCTGCATGGATCTAAAGTCCTTGTTTTCTTGTGACTTTCAGGAATTCAGTTGCTGTATCTATGCCGCGGAGGGTGCAATTGGCCGTTCGGTCCCACAAGCCGCTGGAAGCGACATGTATAAGGACCGATGCCAACTGCACCGTTTTCCACGCATGCCCGACAAACGAATTCCCGTAAGTCCTTGTTTTCTTGTGACTTTCAGGAATTCAGTTGCTGTATCTATGCCGCGTCCGCTATTCGTTGAGTTCGCTATTCGTTGAGTTCGCTATTCGATGATCAGTTGCGCGTATAGATCGCCACTGGTCTTGAGGCCTTTGATGATCTCGATCATGTCTGCGGTGGGTACCTGAAGTGCTTTGAGTGACTCGATCAGCGCTTTCAGTCGCACAGTCTCATCCGAGCCTGAAGGATCGAGGCCAACGAATTCTTGTCCGCCTCCGGCATCAATGACGAGGTTCTTATGCGTGATGGCGACGGGGCCGATGGTCACGTTCTGACCGATCAGAATCACGCCTTCCTTTTCGCGAATTACAACGCGGGCGTCCGTTTGTGCCGTATAGACTTTGGTGTTCATCACCAAGTACGCGAACAGCACTTCGGAGTCTTTGTACTTGTCAGGAACGGAAACCCGAACGGTAACTTGATCGATGGCTCGGGCGATCGGTTCCTTCGAGCTACGTCCGATGCTGAAGTCGGTTTGGTTGTTCAGTAAATCCTCAATCTCTTGGGTGTTGTGGAATCCCGCATGGTCCTTGTGAAGGATAAGTTCCATAACTCCGTTGCGATGAAACGGGTTGACGAAGTCTTCGCGAAGCTGGCAACCAGCGTGGATCTTGGCGACGGTCCCTTGTTTGGCGTCGGGCAGTTTCAAAGTGCCTTGGGCAAAACCGTAGACGTAAGGATCGCCCGGTTGATCGCTGATAAGAGGAGTCGGCCACAAGGTTCCGCCGGCGATGCTCTTAGCCGTAATCGCGTTGACAACACAGTCCATCGTGTCGCCGGCCCGAGCGCCCTGTGCGGGAATGGTCACGCTGATGGTGACCAGCGCCACGTTCTTGGCATCCTTCAATTCCGTAACCAAATCCTGATCGGGAATCGGATTCCCAGCCAAGTGCATCATTCTGGCGAGCGCCCGCATCGTCGGCTTCACCGAGTTGTCGCCCGTGCCGTTGAGACCAGTTACGATTCCTAAACCGTGAAGCGTGCTTTTTTGCTGTCCACTAAAACGGCAGATGTCACGCAAACGAAAGTCTGCGCTGACCACTGCTGGACAAATAAAGACGAGGCTTACAATTATGAATAACTTGCGAAGCATGACTGGATCCAATTTTCGAATATTTTCTGTCGCGAATACTGCTAGTCAGTGACAAAGGCATCCCTAGAACGGTTGGAACAGATCGAAGATGCGGGTAAACCAACCGCGCGCGTAGCCGTCTCGAACGTGCCCAGATTCTCGTTTTTCGATCTCCAAATCGTAAATGTCTTTGCTCAGCACTAAGTTGCCAGGACCGATGTCCTCTGGTCGACAAATTCCGCTCAGCGACGCTTGCCAAACCTCTTCGTTATTGCGAACGGTGCGTTGTGCCATGAGCACAAGATTTCCATTTGGGCGAATATCGACAATTTTGGCAGCAATATCGAACTTCATTGACTCCGTGGATCCAACGTCGCCTTCGGCGCGATAAAGTTGCGTGAGCGCTGTTTGAATGCGCGGATCGCCGTTACTTTGTGGCGACGGCTTTATGGACTTGAGTCCGTTGAGGATCACCCAATCTTTGATCACCGCGTCGTACGATGCAACTTTGCGATTCTCCACCTCGCCCTCGGACTGCATTTGGGAAGCGATGTCCACGCGAATCGTTACAAGATCTTCTTTTTTAATCTGTCGTGGCGGAATGATCGGAATACGAGTCCAACTTGCTTGATCAATTGTTAAGGGCCGTCGCACCTGATCCGGTCGCACCTGATCCGGTCGCACCTGATCCGGTCGCACCTGGTCCGGTCGCAAACGGACGGACGGAGGAAGCGTTTCGGCGCCGTTCGGATCTCGAGGCAACGGCGCCCGTTGTGCATTCGGCGGGGGAAGCGGAGCGGGCTGTTGAGCATCGACGATAATCGATGCCGTAAGCCACACTCCCGCGCCCGCGATGATCCATTTTCTTTTCAACATGACGAATTCCCTTTGGTCATTTCTAGGTGACTACCGCGGCGTTGTTGCGGCAGTACGTACGGTTGGCCCTTTGGCATACACTTCGAGTTCCTGAAAACCGATGACGCGAGCTTGAAGTTTTTTTCGATAGCCCGTTTCGACCGTGACGATTTCGCCGAGCGCTCCGTCGTCCAGTGCTCGACCAGTCGTGTGGACTGAAACGCCACCAGACCGGGAGTAAACCGTCACGTGTTCTGATCGGCGAACCAACATCGGATGACGTACCGAAGAGGGCTCTAGCGGCTGGCCCTGAGCAATCGCACGGAGCGTTTCCATGCCAGCAACTTCGTCGATGCTATGAAAGTATTTTCGATTCGTGACGCCATGGGGTGGCGCAGCCAACGTCAATCCAGTAGCTCGCACTTTTTCGCCGCGTGCCAAGTTCCCCGCGGCCACAACAATCATATCAGGTGAATTCACGTCAGCTTGAACTGCGATTTGGAGATCGCGATTATTGACTCTGGCCTCAATTAGGAACTGCTGTTTACCACGGTAGGGCGGGCGTCCACCCGAGACGTGAAACTCGGTCAATCGTCCCGCCAGGTCGCGAACGTAACGTTGTGAAATACCGGCGGAAACCTGCCAATCGACCAGCGGATCGACGTTCCGTTTCAAATAGGTAACGATACCTCGCTCGATGCGATCTTGGGCCAGCGAATGTTCGCGACTCAAACCTACCGAGCTCTCCGGTCCCGCTGCGGTTTGAACAGACGAATCGCCGAAACGTGTTTGCTCGGCGTATGACGAATCGCTCGGTCGCCCATTGGATCTGTCGTAGATTGTGGGAGCAACAGCTTGCGCTGAATCGACTTTCAACGAAGGCAGTCCGCTGTTGACTTTCGTCGTATCCTGCTGGTCATCGACGGACGGAGTTTGAGAATACGGAGTTTGAGAATACGGAGTTCGAGAATACGGGGCTTGAGAATACGGGGCTTGAGAATGCTGGGCTTGAGAATACAGCGTTTCTTTCGCTCCCGTTACGACAACACGTTCCGCACCACTAAATTGAAAGTGCGTGGGATTGAAACCGTAAAGCGTCATCATTTCTTGCAGTTCACGGCGGCGGACAACGCGCTCTTGTCCTGGCAACGGAGCCGAAAACAGCTCGATCTTAGCCAGTTTCTCGCGGGCGTCTTCATCTCGAATTTCGACGATATCTAGCAATCGCACCAAGTTGGAGCGACATTCAATGCGGACGGGAAGAATGATTTCCGCGCCACCGGCGGTCGCACTGGAGGCAACGATGACGAGAAAAAACAAGAGAGTTTTGGCGGAGTGTTTCGGGTTCATTGCTTTGGCTCTATTGGGACAATAGCGAGTGTTGGTCCATACGATCGACTAATACTAAGACCAAGACTAACCGCGCCGCAGATTGGCGATGAGCTGTAACATTTGGTCGCCGGCCTGAACGGCTTGCGAATTCAATTCAAATGAACGCTGTGTCGTAATAAGGTCAATCAGTTCCTTGACAGGCTCGACATTCGACGACTCGAGAGCTCCTTGCCGAATGACGCCAACACCGTTTTGCCCTGGATTTCCTAAGATCGGTGTACTGGAGGCGCTCGTTTCGCCGTACAAGTTTTCGCCAAGCTTCTGCAGACCTTCCGGGTTTGCGAACACCGCGACTTGGATTTGCGCAAGTTGCGTCAGAGTCGGTGCTCCCTGCTGTTTAACAAGTACTTGCCCGTTTGGATTGATCACGATTCCAGTCACGTCTGTCGGCAAAACGACGGGCGGGTCGAGAACACGTCCCGTTTGTGCCGAACCTAAGACCAATTCATTGTTGGCATTGACGGAGAAGTTGCCCGCTCGAGTATAAAGTGGGGTGCCAGTCGACGGGTCCGTCACCGTGAAAAATCCCTTGCCTTCAATGGCCAGGTCCAAGTCACCACCAGTCAGTTCAAAAGCTCCCTGGGCAAAATTGGTCTGAGTGCTCGACACTCGCGTACCGAGACCGACACGCGTGCCCACGGCGGTTGGATTTCCGATATCGTCGATCGAACCCGGAACAACCTCATTGCGATAGAAGAGGTCCTCAAAATTTGCTCGGTCTCGCTTGAAACCAACCGTGTTAATGTTCGCCAGGTTGTTCGCGATAACGTCCAGTTTTGTCTCTAAAGCTGACATTCCTGTCGCGGCAGTGTAAAGCGTTTGCACACTCATGATTTTCCCTTACTCTTTTAACTTGGCTAGGCTGTTCGGTGTCCGCGTTGACTTCGCCCGCTCACTTATTGCCATCTCACTTATTGCGGGCTCAGCACAC
>JBLHLE010000025.1:0-16656 GCA_047620805.1 Pirellulaceae bacterium | reverse complement strand
ACTCGTAAGGTCTACGTGTCCGATGCATTCGGATTTGTTCGATATCTGGAGATCGTGCACAATCCGCTTACCTATGAAGCGGCTTACTCCGTTGAGCTCTATGGAAAAATCCTCGATCACAGCGAACTTTTACACTACACAGTCGAAGGGCTCCAGGGGGAGTTTGACACCACTGACGACTATATCCTCATAGTTCGCGAATCCCCGAGTAAGGACTTGGCACACATTATCGACGGAGTTGGCGGGGTCGAACCCACCAGCGCGGTCTTCTCTGGTACGAACCTAGATATTGAATTCACGTATGACCTGACTCTCCTGCCCAATGAGACGCAGATCATCATGCACTTCGGGATACTCTCTAACGGTTTTGTGAGCGTGGACCCTCAAATAACGAGGTTAACGAATGGAGATGCAGACGCTGTCCGGGGAATGACAGCAGACGAGATGCTGAAGGTCGTCAACTATGATTTACGAAGCCGACTTCCCTCGCAACTAAACTCAGCAAATTGGAACACAACAGACAGCAATGCAATCGTCGTCAATACAGCGACGGATGCCTCTAGTTCCCCGCACTCCGTACACCTGACCACTAGCAAAAGCGACAACTTTGTAATGGCCGAGTTGCGTTCGACGCCTCGCGATCTGTCGAATGTTCAAACCGCCGAATTGGCTTACTCTTTCCGGCAAGAGGATACCGGGGCGAGCGACTTGACAGTGGAATACCGCAATGATTCCGGAGCTTGGAAGAGCTTGCATGTGCAATCCAACCCTTCGACGCGGTTGCCGCACTTTGAGTCCAAAAGAATTCCGTTGCCGATAGATGCGCTCGCATCAAATTTCGAATTCCGTTTTGTCGGCAAAGGCTGGTGGATCGACGATGTGGCCCTGGTGGACTTGCAAAACCAACCCGCCGATGAAGTTTCCATTGCACGGACTCTTGGAAAACCCGTTACATTCCGCGACGGAATTGCCGTTCTCCACGACGAATTCTACGCGTCCGAATTAGCGTCGATCACGATGCTGGATGCCAGCGGACGCAGTACCTACGATCTGACTGGCCTGGAACATTTGGTCAACATGGTCACATTGAATTTGTCGGACAATCTACTCGACAGTCAAGACTTGGCCAATCTTCTGCCACGGCGTCTGACGAGTGGTATTCAGGCGAGCGAAATCGTTGGCATGCCGCACTTGCGAGAATTGGATCTGAGCAACAATCCTCGGATCACCGACATTTCGACCTTGGCCAGTTTGACCGAACTGCGGAGCTTGAATCTGGAGGGAACCAGCGTCGACCCCTTGGCGCAGAGTACCATCGACACGATCAACAGCTTGATTCATCTCGAGTTTCTCAAGTTGCCAACGACGACCTTTGCAGGATCGCAGGACTTGATTTACGACGAAGGCGAATCTGTTTCGTTCACGAGCCCCGTGAGTGGTACGTGGCGGGTTCGAGATGAACAACAGCAGTCGATTCCGATTCAGGGTAACGACACGAATAGGGTTTCATTTACGCCAAACGACGATGGCCAGTATACGATTGACAGAGGACATAGTGGCTTCGACAACTTTGAAACGGGCGACTTTAGCCTTTTACCTTGGGTAAATGAAAGCAATAGTCCCTGGGTGATAAGCGGTGATGTTGTGAATGGTGGTAGTTTCAGCGCCCGGTCAGGTGACATCGGTGACGACGAAAACAGTCAGCTTAGCCTGACTGTCACAGTTCCTATCGACGGCGACATCTCCTTTAGTCACCGAGTCTCTTCCGAGTTCGACTATGATTTCCTTCGCTTTTCCATCGACGGCAATGAACTTGCAAAATGGTCGGGCGAGCCTGCCGTTTTTACCGCAGAATCTTACCCGATTATTGCCGGTCAACACACGTTTGAATGGAAATACACTAAGGACGGCTCGGAAGATAGTGGACTCGATGCAGCGTTCATCGACGACATTCGCTTTCCCACGGACGCGATCCCCGTATTCGTTCGCAACGTCGCTCCGACAATCGACTTGGTCCCAGTTTTCGAAACAACCGAGGGTATTCCCGTGATCGGCGAAGGCCAGGTGGTTACTGTTGCGGATCCCACGCCAGGCGATGGTCAATTCCAATTCAGCATCGACGGCACGCCAATGGTGGACAACTTGGTCGTCAAAGATCGCGGAATGTCCGACCTCGCCGATATTCGTCTGCGAATTGAAATCACTGATCCAGATGGTGTCGTATCCGATATTACGCGAGCTGCTCTGCGATTCGACAATGGCGTTCTAAGAATGCCGAACAGTATTCTCGATCAGACGACGACGTTGCGGCACCCGGTTTTGCACGGCCAATCAGATATTACAACGACGTTCTGGCTCACGACACAAAAGTCAGAACTGCAAACGATTCTCAGCGCAACAAATGCCGGGAGCGGGACTGAGTTTTCGATAGATTTGTCCGCGACGGCACTCTCTATTGAGAGTGGGAACCAGCTTACGGCTAGTTGGCCAATTACTGTCACCGATAACGTACGCCGGCATTTTGCCATCGTCAGAGATCAACAAAATGGTCGGGTAGAGTTATTCGTCAACGGCGACACACAGGGCACTAGAGCCATTGTGCTAGAGGACTTAGTGATCGCTGCCGATGGTCTGGTAGTCGGTCAGAAGCAGGGTGCGGTCGGCGGTTCGTTTAGTCAGGGGCTCGTGGGGACAATCGATGACCTAACATTCTGGAATCGAGTTCTTACCGCCACTGAAATCGATGAAATCGAAGGTGGAGAAGTTAGCGCCTCCGATTCCAACTTGCTCGCCTACTGGCCGATGAACGAAGGCAGCGGCGAAGTCGCTCGCGATCGTAGTGGCAACAGAAACGATGCTTTGTTCGAGTCCTTCAGCAGTTACGCGAATACTGTCCTGGCGGACCAACCCGTGGCGTATTACCGATTGGGAGAATCCTCGGGTGCCACAGCAGCGATTGACTCGAGCATTCATGGAAGGGCCCACGGCACGTATGACGGCGTTGCACTTGGACAGACGGGCGCCTTATCCGATGGAAATAGCTCCGCGGCGTTTGATGGAACTAGTGCGTCGATTTCGATCCCCCTCACCGACGCGCTGAAGTCGACAAGTTTTACCGTTGAGTTTTGGGCTAGAGTCGGAGGTGGTGCCGGTACAGAACGTACGGCAATCGATGCGCTCGAAAACCGAGGATATGCAATCTCCGTATCAGCAAGCAATGAATGGCAACTGAGGACTCAAGAATTTGCGGCCCCAATAGCTACGCTTTCTGGTCCCGTGGTAGCAGAAAACGAGTGGACTCACGTTGTCGCGATGTTCGATCCATCGTCGAATATCATTGGGACGGCAAGCCTCTATATAGATGGTCAGCTTACGGCGAGTGCGGAAACGGATCTTAGCTTTGGGGATAGTACGTCATTGTTTATCGGTCAGAATCGGTTCGGGATTCCCAAAGACTATTTTAACGGGAATCTCGATGAAGTATCGATCTACGATCGGGCACTTTCTGCCGTCGAGGTTCAGTCGCATTTTGACTCCGGTAAGGATCTAAATCGCGGCCCGATTTGGGACGACCACGAATTTGTATCATTCACACCAGTTGATGAAGGTGACTACAAAATATCGGTCACGGTTTCCGATGAAGACGGTGGCTTTGATACCTTCGAAACCGTGTTTGAGATCGCCAACGTCGCGCCCGTGATCAATAGCTTGAACACGAGATTTGCGGAGGGAAAGACCGCTGCCGAGGTTGACTCGAAGATCTTCTTTGACGCCAAGAGTGTCGCCGATCCGGGAGAGCTCGATAAATTAAGTTATCTCTGGGAAGTGACGACGAACAATGGACAGGTGATACCGACATCCGACTCGATCGAGTTTAGTTTCACGCCGAAATACAGTGGCGAGTACACGGTTTCGTTAACCGTCACGGATTCCGATGGCGACAGTAGCGTCGCGACAACTCAAACCTTCCTCGTCGACCCAACGTCCCGTATTGGCGGTCCGGACTCCGGTTCGATTGGCGTCCCAATGGAATTGACGTCTGCAGATTCATCACCTCCGGCACCTGCGGGACCGCTGCGGGGCACGGCGCAATCCGTCCATCGCCAATACTTATGGGAAAGCGATGTGCCGGGAATTTGGGCCAACAGTGATCCGGCAATTATGGCCACCGCCCCTGTTGCCGCCTACCGTTTCGAAGAACTCGCTGGAACGACCGCCAGTAACCTCGGTTCCCAGGGCGCATCCTCGAACGGAACTCTTAGAAACGGCCTGACTTTGGGCACTCCTGGCATCGACGGGAACGCGGTCAGTTTTGATGGGGTCGATGACTACATCGAAATTCCTCGCACGATTGCCGATAACTTCACCATTTCGCTGTGGCTCAAATCGAACCAAGCGTCCAAGGCGGGAGGCCAATGGAACGAAGGTTGGGGGCTAGTCGACGGCGATGTGGCTGGTGAGGCACACGATTTTGGACTCTCCATTCTCAACGGAAAATTCGCATTTGGGATCGGATCCGACAATACGACTATCGAGTCGACGACGACAATTAACGACGGATTGTGGCACCATGTCGTCGCGACCCGCGACGGGGAATCCGGCGAAATCAACATTTTTGTCGATGGACGCGCAGAAGACTTTTCGACCGGTCCAATCGGATCCAAGGCGGCAGCGAATCGACTGACCATCGGTATGCTGCAAACCGGACTCAATTATTTCCAAGGACAAATCGATGAATTAGGAATCTATGACCGAATTCTTGAACGCGAGGAAGTCGCGGCGATATACTTGGAAACCGCCGATCGACCAAACGCTGTGTTTGTACCTGTGAGTTCCGGACCGCACACGCTTTCGTTGACCGTCACTGACATCTTCACCACCGAGGGACGGGACCGACTTCAATTATCTCACATAGATTCGCTTCCGGTGCAAGTCGATGAAGTAACAATCGCGCTGAACGCGACTGCAACTGAAGTGTTCGAGGGTGAAGTTGTGGCGTATACGGTCGATTCTTTACCATCCATCCACGAAATCGGTGGCACGCGACAATTCCAGTGGGAAGTGAAAGACCAAAGCGACCAAATTGTCTCCAATGCCAGCGGCGCCACTTACGCGTTCACGCCTCTCGATCAGGATACCTATCGAGTAAAAGTGACCGTGACCGATACTTTCGGTCCCAACTCGATCGACCGCACGGAGATGAAAGAGTTAAGCGTATTGAACGTCGCCCCGACGCTGGATATTAATGACGTGGAAGGGACCGAAAACGCGCCAATTTCAATCTCCGCGATTATTCACGATGCGGGGCTAAACGATACTCACACCTATTCGATCGACTGGGGAACAGAAGTCGAAAACGGCGATGCAACAAGACTGCCAGAGGTGGTTTACCCGATAGCTCATTATCGTTTCGAAGAGGAAAGTAATAGCGTACCCGTCGCGAACGACGGATCAGTTGGGGCGGCTGCAACGGGCACCTACGACGGAGTAACCGTTGGTACTGCCGGTATCGCTCACATCGGCGGCAATGCAGCTCAATTCAATGGAACATCCGACCGCGTAACGACCGCGCTTAACCTCGATCAGAGTGCAACTGGGACGGGGGCAACGATTGAGGCATGGGTTTACCCAACAAGCGCGTCGGGAAACCACGTCGTTGTCAGTACGGGTATCGGGGCGAATTGGCAAATCAATTACATTGGCGATCGTTGGTACTTGAACTCCGGCATTGGAGCGGTCGATACGGGTTTGCGCGTCGACGCGAATCAGTGGCAACACATTGCTGCCGTCTTTGATCCTAGTACCGACAGCGTCCGATTTTACAAAAATGGCGAACAATCCGCTCCGATTCAAACAGCACTTGGCTACACCGACGAGGATGAGAATGTAACCATCGGATCTCGGTCGGTTCCTGGAGCCTTTTACGAAGGCAAAATTGACGAAGTCGCAATCTTCGACCAACCGCTTTCGACGGAGCAGATTCAAGAACATTTCAACGCCACCAATTCTCTCAGTGCTACAAACGCGGAATTGAGACCCGCTGGAGTCTTCAGTGGTACTCACCTCTTCCCGCAAAACGGGACGTATTTGGTGACTGTTACGGTCAACGATGGCGATGGAGGTATGGCCGAGCAAGAAATTCGCGTCGTTATCGGTAACGTGGCACCTGAAGCGAGCGACGATATTGGCGCAGTCCTCGAAGATGCGCCACTGGAAATCCAAACGGACCTGCTACTCAATAACGATAGCGATATCGGCCCCGATACTCTGACCGTCAGCTATGTCGACGAGCTATCTGCTGAAGGTGTGCCAATTACGCTCGCCAACGGAATCGTGACGTACGATCCGCGAAGCGAACTTGATTGGCTGCCCGAAGGCGTCACCATCGTCGATACCTTCGACTATATCGTCACGGACGGAAACGGTGGAACGGACTCGGCAACAATGTCGATTACGGTGACGGGGGCCAACGATTCGCCACTATCATCCCCTGAAACATTTATCGTGGTTGAAGGCAGTCCTAGCCATGCGTCGGGGAATGTGCTCGTTAACGATTCGGATGCAGACATCGGTAGCCCCATCGACCGGCAGGACCAAGGTCTGCGATTTGATGGCGAAAACGACTATCTTGAGCTGCCTGAAATGACAGCCGATTTTTCTAGCGGCCTGACCTTTGAATTCTGGGCCTACCCAACCGCGCTCGTAAACTCCGCGTCGCTCATTCATCTAAGGGGCGTAGATCATGGAGTTCATTTAAGTACGACTTCAAACGGTAATCTTTCTCTCTCACATCAGGACGGAATGGATCAACAGTTCGGAATCCTCTATTTGAATCCCGTCGAAGTGAACAGGTGGCAGCATTTTGCCGTAACAGTCGCCACGGACAGCGCAAAGGTCTACAAGGACGGAATCCTTGTTGCGGAGGTAGCGGGTCCACATCCGCTGCCAGACGACGATATGTGGACGGAAAACACGATCGGACACATCTCCAACTACAATCACTTCCAAGGAAGATTGGACGACGTCCGAATCTGGAACCGCGCTCTGACGCTGGAGGAAGTTGAAGCAAGCATCCTCGACGGTCCGGATGAACAATCGACGAACCTTGTCGCCAATTGGGAATTCAGCGACGGCACGGGAACAATCGCAACGGACACTTCGGGAAATGAATACCATGCAACTCTGATCGGCGCGCCCACGTGGGCATCGCGCTGGCCAACCTCTGGCGACTCGGTTGAAGTTGTGTCCATCGACGCTGTTACTGCGGGCGATGTGACTGGACAGTACGGTGTTCTGTCCTGGGATAGGAATGGCGAAGTCGAATATCGCCTGAACAACGAACACCCGGACGTTGAAAGATTGGCGGTTGGCGAACTTCTTACCGAGTCCTTTACCTACACAATTCGCGATGACTCACCTTCCGCCGCAGTCGCAAATGCGGATCTCAGCATTACGATACGGGGAACCAACGACCGTCCACAACCGATGGCCGATTCGAACTCCACCTCGGCCAATGCAACGTTGCTGGTGACGGCGGACTATTCAGATGCCGTCCGCGCTGATCAGCCCGTTGGTTATTGGCGGTTGGGAGACTCCTCGTCCGTGGCAGAGAACACTCGGGCTCCCTTCTCACCCAATGGAGCGTACCGTGGCACGATCACGACCGGCGCCGACGGATTGATTGCCAGCGACGGCGACAATAAAGCTGTGCAGCTTAGTACGGACGGTTTTGTCTCGATCCCGGAATCTCATCAAATTACGCGATCGACGTCAGAAAAAACGATCGAATTGTGGTTCAAAGCGGATGCTGTGGACGATCGACAAGTTCTTTACGAACAAGGGGATAGCAGCAATGGATTCAATGTTTATCTAGACGCTGGTCAGATATACTTCGGCGCCTGGAACACCCAACCGGGAGATTCGAGTCATGATTTCACGTCGTTCATCAGTCAATCCGTCGAAGCCGGGACCGCGTATCACGTCGCGGCAGTATTTCACCATCGCCAGTTGCACCTGTACCTCAACGGAGTAAGCGTCGCGACAGCGGAGCCAAATCAGCTGAGCAACAGTATCAACGGCCATGCCGGAAACGCCACAATCGGCGCCTTCCAGTCGAGTACGCTATTCCACGACGGTCCGGACACGACCGATGATAATCCTGCGGAAGCGTTTTTCAACGGCGTGATCGACGAGTTGGTTATTTACAAGACTGCCTTCAATTCCCGCACGGTAGATGCTCATCTGCAGGCTGCCGCTACGCTTGGAAACGAGCGAACCGGGCTTTTGGCGAACGACTTCAATGTCGATCATGGCGACACACGTCGAGTCCACGCAGTAAATGGCCAGAGCGATTCTATCGGTCGCCAGATAACGCTGGACTCCGGTGCTCTTCTCCAGGTGTCTGGGGACGGCGGTTACACGTACGACCCCAACAGTCGCTTCGATTATCTCGCCGCCGCCGCAACAACAACGGACACTTTCCGCTATACCATCATCGATGCGTACGGTGCCACGGATACGGCAATTGTCACTGTGACGATCACTGGTACCGACGAACCGCCAACTAATATTGAGTTGTCCAATCTGACGGTTGCCGAAAACAGACTCGGTGCCGTAGTTGGACAAGTCGTTGTTAGCGATCCGGACGTTGGTCAGACCCACGCCTTCACAATCAGCGACGCCCGCTTCGAAATCGCTGGCGGACAATTGAAGTTGAAGGACGACGTGTTTCTGAACTACGAATCAACTCAAGGGATCACGCTGGATGTTATCACCGGAGCGTTTTCGGCAACGTTCACTTTGCGTGTCCTCGATTCCAACGATGCACCCACTGACATTACGGTCGTTGCACCAGCGTTGTCGGTTGCCGAAAATGCAGCTGGCTCCGTCATCTCTCAATTGCTAGTGGTCGACGTCGATGTGGTTGACGATCACAGTTTTGCCGTGGATGATTCTCGATTTGAAATTGTCAACGGATTCCTGAAACTCAAATCCGACCAGAGCCTCGACTTTGAAGATAGTGCTGGCTCGAGTATTGAGCTGAATATCACGGTGACCGACAATGGCGGACTCTCCACGAACGCGGCACTGACCGTCTCCGTTACCAACGTAAACGAATCCCCGACGCAGGTGACCCTAGACAATAACTCAGTGGTCGAGAATCGGCTGGGTGCCGTAATTGGCACACTGAACGTGACGGATCCGGATACCAACGATACGCACACGTTGTCGGTCAACGATAGCCGCTTTGAGATCGTCAACAATCAACTGAAACTCAAGGACTCGGAAGTTCTCAACTTCGACGATGGGGAAGTGATTACACTCACCGTTGTCGCCGTAGACGCGGCTCAGCTTCAATACGAGCAATCGCTGGACATCGCGGTGTTGGCAGTGGAAAGTCTACTGACACTCGACGTCACGACCGGCAACGGAAGCGACGACCTCACTCTCCGTCGAAATGGTGCGAACCTGGAGATCTACGACAATAACGCGAATGCGTCCGTCGCGTCCTTGCCACTGGCTGACACCCGACAAGTCGTCATTACTGGTGCTGTCGACGAAGATGACCGCTTAACGGTCGACTTTGATTTTGGTGGCTTCTTCACCGTGGCCGAGGGCGTTCACTTCCACGGAGCAGATGGTGGCGCCGACACGTTAGTGGTGGTTGGCACGGGCGTTACGACTGGCAAGTACGAGCCCAGCAGCGAAGTCTCCGGTAGCGGCACGGTCGATGTGCGCGAGAGTGGTTCACTGACGCAAATCAAGTTCACCGGATTGGAGCCCGTAGTTGTTTCCAAAATGCGGGGCTTCGAACTCGAGACTCCAGGTAGCCTCGACAGCTTGACCCTCAGCCCGCGGGGCGGCGGTGATACGCTCCTCATCTCTGGCGCCAGTGATGGACTCGCATTCGAGTCGTTGGAAGTCGGTGAGACAAACGAGCTACTGATCGACACCGCAACCAACGATCGAGTTGGTGACGATAATGACACGCTGACGTTTGCCGGGGATTTTGCTCCCAACGGGATTGACAGCATTACGATCGCTACCGGTTCCGGTACGGATAGTTTGGCACTGGAATCGTTCCAGCTCACAATCCCGGATCTTGTGCGGCTCCGCGGCGAAAACCTGACCGTTTCAGTTTCGGGCGGCGGCATCGTGACCGGCGAAATTGATTTCGGCGGTAGCGACATCGACGGATTCGGACGGCTGGACGCGGTCATTAAAGATGCCGAGAGCATTACGGTTACAGGGGGAGTTCTTGATCTAGGCAACGGCACAGTTGGTGCTTTCAATTTCAACGGCGCCTTGGATGTAGGCGACAGCGAAATCGTGATCCGCGATGGCGGCTTCGCGAACCTCGGCTCGTTGACTACTATCGAAGACGGCATCGTTCGCGCCGCAAACGGAATCGCGCTTAGTCAAGGTGACAATCTTATAGGCAGTGGAATTGTAGCCGGGAGATTCGCTGCAGATGCTGGCTCTGTCATTACCGCCAACGGCGACCTGACTCTGGGCGACATTGGTTCTTTGAGTGGCTTCTTTAGCGATGGCGAATTAAACGTGAACCAACACGCGGTGACGATTCTTGATCGCGACATCGCCGTGCTCGGCACGTTGACCAATATTGGTACGGCTGATGCCGATGGTTCGCTTTCGGCTACCAACGGTCTGCTATTGGAAGCTGGCAAGACACTCTTCGGCCGGGGAGCGATCCATAACGATTTTAACAACCAGGGCCATGTAATTGGCCGTGAAGCTCCGAGCGAATTGGATTTTATCGGTCTCGTATCCGGCAGCGGCGATTTCGACGGAAACGTAGTCTTCTCCGGCACTTTCTCGCCAGGAAACAGCCCGGCATTGATTCAGTTCGGATCTGATGCCACTTTCCGGGCATCGTCGACCTTGTTGGTGGAGCTAGGGGGACTACAAGCTGGATCACAATTCGATCGCATGGAGATTGCCGGAACCGCCAACCTCGACGGCACGATCCGAATCGCGCTCATCAATAGTTTCGTCCCGCAAATCGGCGACGAGTTAGAAATCCTGACTTTTGGACAAAGGGTCGGTGATTTTGCCACCTACATCGGACTGAACATTAGCCCCACAGTTCGCTTAGTTCCCGAAGTAACCGATACTCATATTCTCTTGCGGGCTGTGCCCAATGCTGGTGTTGTGCAGGGAGACATCGTCGACGTTACGCCGGACCCACGTAACAGCGATGCAGGATTGGTGTCGATCCATTTCGACAATGACGTGACAGGTTTCGATCTCGGCGATCTCTCCTTGACACTTGATGGTCAGTCCGTTGACTTGACAGGTCTTGCCGTGAACGGAACCGGCCGGGACTACACAGTCGACCTCAGTACCGTCACCGCAACTCCAGGGGCATACGTTTTGACATTGGTGGCCAATGGGTCGGGCATTGAAGATCTGTCGGGCGGGTTGCTGATTAATGATGCCAGTGACTCGTGGACCGCCGATACAACGACGCCCACTGCCGCAGAAATTGTCGTCGCCCCAACTCCACGCAACGTTCCGGTGGGTAGCATCGCAGTCGAGTTTAGCGAATCGGTCAGCGGCTTTACTATTGACGATTTGACGCTGACGATAGACGGACAACCGGTCGACGTCAGCGGGCTGGTCGTCACGGGGGCCGATACCAGCTACTCGCTCGATCTGACCGGTGTCACCGGAGCCGAAGGCGACTATGTACTGACAATGAATACCGCCGGAGTCACCGACTTGGCCGGCAACACGCTGGCGGCCGCGATCAGTACCAATTGGACCATGGATACTTCCGCACCGACGGCTGGCATCGTCAACATCGCCCCCGATCCACGCGATTCGGCCGTGAGTACGGTGGAAATCAATTTTAGTGAAGCGATCGTCGGATTTGACATTGATGACTTGTCCTTGACGCGTAACGCAGTGGCAGTGGACATCAGTGGCTTGACCATCGTCGGAACTGACGCGAATTACACCATCGATCTCAGCAGTGTGACGGGAGTGGAAGGCGTCTACGAACTAACACTGGCGGCTGCTGCCGTTTCAGATTTGGCAGGGAATACGCTCGCGGTCGGTGCCACTGATGATTGGGTGTTTGACGCCACATCGCCTACAGCTGACATCGTCGACGTAGATCCCGATCCACGTGACGCGGTGGTAAGTTCGATCAGTATCGTCTTCGATGAAGCGGTAACCGGCGTGACCATTGACGATTTTTCCCTTACATTGGACGGTCAGCCCGTCGATATCAGCGGCCTCACTGTTGAAGATTCGGGTACAACGTATACGATTGGTTTGGCAGCATTGACCAACGTGGCAGGTTTGTACGAGCTTCGGTTAAATGCAGTGGGCTCAGACATTCAAGATCTAACGGGCCATGCGTTGATCAATGACGCGTCTGATACCTGGACATTCGTCGCTCCCGAATTCATCCGTCTGATCTCACCGATCTCATTGAACGCAGCAGAAGTTGATCCAGCCGACTTGCCAAAAGGAAATCAACCGACAAGTTGGGATCAACAGCGAAGCATGATTCGCACCGTCGACCTGGAATTCAATATTGCAGTTACACCAACACCTAGCGATTTCCGCTTAACGAATCTTGGGATCCGTGCGGACGTTGATCCGGATTCGATTGTCCCCATCACATTCGCAAATATCGTTGTTGACAACAACAAGGTTAGCCTCTTGTTCGACGATGGGCTTCCGGAGGGTGTCTATCAGTTGGAAGTTCTCAGCACACTAGCCGACGCGGCTGGAATCGAGTTCGACGGAAATGGGGATGGTACTCCCGGCGATTCGCATCTATTCAAAGCTAACTCGACGAACCGTTTTTACACTTTGGAAGCAGAGTGGAATGGTGACACGGGCGTTTCCGTTTTTGACTTCTCGTCATTCTCCTATTGGTTTGGAATCCCAGTTCCCAGGGCGCCGTTGTATGTAGATCTCAACCGTGACGGTGGTGTCAGCGTCTTCGATTTTTCACATTTCTCAGACAATTTCGGGATTGGAATTGGCTATCCAACCAATTTTGCAGATGGAACTCCCCTGGTCGCCGGTGCGACTGAGCTCGCTCTTCAAGATGTCCAGATCGCTCGACGATCGACGCCGGACCAACGACGCGAAGCGGAAAATCAGGTTGAAATCGACGATGACGTTATGATGGAATTGGCGAACCAATGGCAGCAAAACGCAGGCGACAATATTTGGGATGAACAATTCGACTTTGCACCCAACGACGATGGCGAACAAGAATTAGATGGCGAGCTCGACCTGGATTGGTTGGATGAGTAATGAGGATCGAGAGCGGCAGAAAATGGAGTGCCTTATTGGCTGATAGGATCGATGGTGACGTCTTGGACTGGGTTTCTCAGGCTCTTGGGGAGAGCTACCGGGATGAGCCCACTTCCACGATGACGCTCTCCAGCGACGCTAGGGGGAATACAACTGCCTTCAGAATAGATGTACGTCGACAAGCTCGATGGACGCGTGACTGCCGAATTCTTCGACCAGAAGTCAGCCGAACGGCGGCAGGAGCAGGTTGGGATCCGGCAAAACCTAGAGCAGCACGAAAATGCCAACCAAAGCTACTTGAAGGAAGGCGTCGGGATTCTCGAACTGGCGAACCGTGCGGCAGAACTCTTTTAGGAGGATCCGGCGAGTGAGAAACGACTTGAGCTAGATTTCGTGGTTTCGAACTGCTCGTGGAATAACGGCGAACCGACCATCGAATTTCGACAACCCTTTGACCTGATTGCAGTTGGCGTGACCGAGTCGAAACAGAAAAAGGCCACCGGAGTGGACTCCGACGACCTTCATCAAGTCTAGTACACCCGAGAGGATTCGAACCTCTAACCCTCGGTTCCGAAGACCGATGCGCTATCCAGTTGCGCCACGGGTGCGTATGTTGGGCGGCCATTTGGTCTCCGCCAACTCAAATAAATCTACCAGAAACCGAGGGCTTCGCAAGCCCTTCTTGGAACTCGATGGTTGCTAGAATTCGTTGGTTTTGTAGCTCTTTTCGACCGCTGTCATGTCGAAATCTTGGTTGCTGAACTGCAGAATGGGCGCTGCCGATGGAATCGCTATCTTTCGACGACTACCTGCATCCGCGGTGACGATGTAAATGCTTATGGTTCGCGTTGAACGAATGTTGAAACCTGCTGGTGAGTTCAGAATCCGCTGCTTTGTTGGCTTACGACTATTTCCGCAACCTCAAAACTCGTTGGTAATTGGGGGTTTTTTGTAGCCGTGGGAGGACGGGCATTTGAATTGAACGTATAATCAACCGCTAGTTTGACCTCTTCGCCGACGTCAGGCTGAAGCAACGGAACTTAGTGTTGAGGCCAGTCTGTGGCCCTGACGTTCGTCAATGTCCCCTGTGGTTCTAAGAGAATTCTGCGTTCATGCACACCATTACATTGCGCGTCCTGGATGGTGCGGATCGAGGGCGGGTCTTTGAAAACTTAGAGGCCCCGGTCACCATTGGTCGTGAAGAAGGCAACACCATTCAGCTCAACGATGAGCGGGTCAGCCGATTTCACGTCAAAATCCAGGAAGACAACGGCCGCCTGGTGCTAACTGACCTCGATAGTACCAACGGTAGCAAGGTCAACGGCGAGGATATGCAGTTGCGAATCTTGCGATTCGGCGACATGGTTAGCGTCGGACGTTCCGTTCTGCTGTTTGGTTCACGCGATGAAATTGCCGGACGACTGGCTCAACTCCGCATCAGTCAGGACGACGACGAAGGCACGATTGCTCCCGAAGAACTTGAAAAAGCGCAGCGCGTCGCTTCGTTGGATTTCGAACTCAATTGGAGCGACGAAGGCGACCTGCAAGCTACTCTGTATGCACTTGAGCCCCCGGAACTTCCCGATCGCATGGGACCGGGCCAAGCTGCTCAGCTCAGCGAACTCTTAGAATACTTGCACATCCGACTTCGAAACTTGTTGAACTCCGTGCAGGTCGACAAAAAAGGCGAACAAGTTGTCTTGGAAGCTCGACAATGGCAGACCATTATCGATCTGCAATCCCGCCTTTCGGAATATCTGCGAAAAATTAGCGAACCGTAAGTCCTTGCCATTTTCTAGAGAAGTAGTGGATAAACTAGTTTTTCACCCTAGTCTTCACCTCGATGGATCGCATCTATGTCGACTCGACCCTTTGTTCATCTTCACTGCCACAGTCACTACAGTTTGCTCGACGGCGCGAGCTCTATCGATAAACTCGTTCAGCGCGCTTCCGATCATGGCATGAATGCGTTGGCGCTGACTGACCACGGCAATCTGCACGGAGCGTTGGAGTTTTACAAGAAGGCGAAGGCAAAGGACCTGAACCCGATCGTTGGTTACGAGGCTTACATTGCGCCTGGCAGTCGTCACGTCAAAGACGCGGGGAGTATGAAGGCCGCATCTTTTCACCTCACGCTGTTGGCGCAGAACAAGAAAGGTTTCCAAAACCTGATCAAAATGGCTTCGGCCGCGTCGCTGGAAGGATTCTATTTCAAGCCGCGGATCGATAAAGAGCTTCTCGAGACTTACAACGAGGGAATTATTTGCCTGAGCGGTTGTGTTTCCAGCGAGTTTAATCGCGCGGTTCTCCGCGGCCATGGAACTGAGGATGGGCTCAAGGAAGCGGTCGAAATTGGCCAGTGGTTCCAAAAGACATTTGGCGACCGCTACTTCATCGAGATCATGAACAATGGCGTCGAAATTCAACGCCTGGCGTTAGAAGGTTCGCTCGACGTCGCCAAGAAAATTGGCATCCCGTTGGTCGCGACCAGCGACGCTCACTATGTCGATCCGGAAGATGCCGAAGCTCAGGACGTCATGCTGTGCATAAACACGGGCAAGTTCCGCACCGATACCAGCAGGATGAAGATGGATGGAAATCAGTATTTCCTCCGCAGCCCAGAGCAGATGTACGAGAAGTTTGTCGGTCTCGAGGACGCGGTCGCGCGCAGCCAAGAAATCGCCGATTCCGTTCACATCGATTTGGAGTTGGGTAAACGCTTTTTCCCAACTTACTCAATTCCGACGGAACAGACAGCGGAGAGTTATCTGGAAGAGCTTTGTGTTACGGGACTAAAAGACCGCTACCAAGGTACCGACATGCTGGACGAAGACGGCGAGCTGGTAACTGTTGCTCGGGAACGCCTCGATCGTGAATTGGGTGTCATTAATAAGCTCGGTTTTCCAAACTACTTCCTCATCGTTTGGGACTTTGTCCGCGAAGCTCGCGATCAAGGTGTTCCGTCGACGGCTCGTGGAAGCGGCGTGGGAGCGATTGTCTGCTACGCATTGTACATGAGTCACGTATGTCCAATTAAGTACGACTTGCTATTCGAACGTTTCCTCGACGAAAATCGTTTGGAAGCGCCTGATATCGATATCGACTTTTGTAAGCACCGCCGCGGCGACATCATCCGTTATGTTAAAGAGAAATACGGTGAAGCCAACGTGGCGCAGATCGGCACGTTTGGGACACTGGCAGCTCGAGCGGCGATTAAGGACGTTGGCCGCGCTCTTGGTATTCCGCTTGCTCGCGTGAATCAAGTGACGGGGATGATTCCCGATGAGTTGGGCATCTCGATAACCAAGGCTCTTGAGAAGAGCGACGACCTCCGCAAGACGTATGAGTCCGACGGCG
>JBLHLE010000024.1:0-16705 GCA_047620805.1 Pirellulaceae bacterium | reverse complement strand
GACGCGTAAGCGAGGAAACTCGCCGGATTTCCTCGCTTACGCGTCGGGTTACGAATAATCCGGGCTAGCGGCGGAAAACTGATCTCTGGCGCAAACAATTTGTCGGATATACTCGTATTGAGGCCCGGAACTAGTCGACAGACCGGAGCCCTTGCGCACGGCGCAAACGGGAGAATGGAATCACACTTCGCGTTCAGGAGGACGCTCATGTCTATGAGAAAACTGTTTTGCTCGTTTGCAATCTTGATTCTGGTGACGCTTGGCGGCTTGACATTCATAACAGCCGATGACAAGAGCCCTTTACAGGATGCCACAAATGTGGGGGGGGCAATTGACGGTGAGGACGATTCACAATCTTCCCAGTCGGCACAGCCTCCCGCCGCCAATAGTGAACCGCAGACTGCACCCAAGCCAGTAGCACCCAAGGCAGTAGCACCCAAGCCAGTAGCACCCAAGCCAGTAGCACCCACAATCGCGGAAATCCTACGCATTCGAAAACAGCAGGGGTCTGTTCTTTCGGGTAGTATTCTGGACGATGGTGGCGAGGGCCCCTCCTTTGTCGACGCGCTGCGACGAGCCAGCGACGATCCCAATTCTTCCGTAGGCTCCCCACCATCTGAAGCTCAGCTTCCGTCAAGTCAGCAACCTCCGTCAAGTCAGCGACTTCCATCAAGTCAGCAACCTCCATTTAGCCCGCAACCTCCATTTCGCCCACAACCCAGTCGGAGCCCCGCCGCCCAGGCCGCGCGGCCCCAACTCAATGTTCCCTATACGCTCGCCCCACAATCCATTCCCAACGCTAACCCCCCTGCGAGTCCGTTTCAACCGGAATACCCGCAGACAGCAGATGCTCCCATACCAACGCCCCCCTCGGCGCCTTGGCAACAGTCTCCGACAGTTCCTAGTTTTGCGCCATATGCGAATCCACCTTCGCCTTCCTATGGAATCGAATTGGTTCATTCGCTGCGAAACAGTGCTCGGCTGCTAGAGGAGCATGCACGCAAACTCGAGAGCACTGGTCAGAGTGACGAAGCCGATAAAATCTACATTCTCGCTCATCGGATTCGTAAACGAGTTCGGCAGATCCAATCGAAGCCGAAACCACCAATTTCAAATGCCCGCCGCTACGCCCCCAACCAATCCGCTCGAGCTCCGTTTCCTCGGACGACCTATTAGTGTTTCCCTGATGGAACTGGATTGCATGGCCGATTGAGTTGCACGGCCGATTGAGTTGCACGGCCGATTGAGTTGCACGGCCGATTGAGTTGCACGGCCGATTGGGTTGCAGCGCCGATTGGGTTGCAGGGCCGATTGGGTTGCAGGGCTTAATTGGAGTCACAATCCCACCAAAGTGAAACCACGTTAAGTGCTAGTTGTGCTAGCGACGATGCTATTACTCCATAGCGTTCCCACATTGGGAGGGCATTTACCGAGATTCACTATTGGGCGGAATCATTTGTCTCGCTATGATTCTGCTCCACATCAGACGGTCGGGTTTGAAGGCAGGAGCACACCGTGTCCGGTCAGTCACCACGAATTCTAATTACACGATTGAGTGCTATTGGCGATTGTATTGTTACAACGCCAATGCTGTTGAAGCTGCGCGAGTATTTTCCTGCGGCGTTTATTGCATGGGCAGTTGAACCAGCTGCTGCGCAGTTGTTGACGGGTCACGCGGGCTTGGACGAAATCATCGAGATTCCTCGGAAGTGGATGAAGCGGATCGGCAACTATTCTCAATTGCGTCGTCGCCTGCGATCGTACAAATTCGACATCGCGATCGACCCTCAGGGGTTAACCAAGAGCGCGGCGATCAGTTGGCTCAGTGGAGCCCCTCGGCGGATCGGGTTTCGTCCCCCGCAGAGTCGCGAAATCAGTCACTGGTTGAACAACGAGTTGGTGGACCCCCAGCACACGCATATCACTCAGCGGCAGTTGGAACTACTGCGGTTGTTGGACGTCGACGACTGCGAAGTTAACTTCGATTTGCCGCTATACGACGAGGCACAGGCCGAGGTTGATCAGTGGCTTGTCGACCGACAGCTGACCGAGGACTACGTCGTGATTAATCCTGGAGCGGGATGGCGATCACGGATGTGGGATATGAAACGCTACGCGTCAGTTGCCAGGTTCTTGAGCCAGCGATTTGGATTGCCGAGTGTGGTTAGCTGGGGCAACGACGAAGAGCGATCGTATGCGCAAGCAGTTGTTTCCGCAGCCGGTGGGGATGCCATTTTGGCTCCACCGACGACACTTCCCGAACTCGCCAGCCTGTTGCGTACGGCGAAAATGTACCTTGGTTCCGACACCGGACCGACTCATATGGCGGCTGCGACATCAGTTCCTTGCGTCTGCATCTGCGGAACGACGCGGGGTGAGTATAGTGGACCGTATGGAGAGTCGAACATTATACTTCAGGCTTACTACCAAGGTGGCACGACTCGAGACCGCCGTCGCGCGGACAACGAGGCGATGTTAGCGATCACCGTCGACACGGTGAGCGAAGCTTGCTACCAGATTCTCACTTATAAGCAAGTTAACGCTGCCTGATGTTTTCCGATTCCGAGTACGAGTTGCTCGACTTTGGCGACGGACGCAAATTAGAGCGATTTGGCGAGTTGATTTTGGATCGACCGTCGCCGTCTGCCGAGACGAGTTCGCCTGCCAATCCGACCGCTTGGTCCGATGCGACATTGTGTTACGAGCGAACGAGCCGCACGACTGGCAAGTGGTCGCCGCAGCGCGCCGTGAGAAAGTCGTGGCCGTTGCATTTCGCACCCAAGCAATCCTCACGGTTTCAGTTTCCGCCGTTTCAATTCGAGTTGCGATTGACGGACTTTGGTCACGTGGGAGTATTTCCGGAGCAGACGAGTAACTGGGCGTGGATACAAAAGCAGGTCGCCAAGAGTGACCGCCAGCTAAAGGTGCTCAACTTGTTTGCTTACACTGGTGGATCGACAATGGCCGCGGCGGCGGCTGGCGCGTCGGTCACTCATATCGACGCTGCCAAGAACGTTGTTGACTGGGCGCGGAAGAACGCCGAGTTGTCGGGTTTATCGGAGAGTCCCATTCGCTGGATCGTCGAAGACGCCCAGCGATTTGTGGACCGGGAACTCAAACGCGGCAATCAATACGACGCCGTGATACTCGACCCTCCCTCTTATGGTCACGGTCCGAAAGGGGAAGTGTGGAAGATGAGCGACCACATTTTTCCGTTGTTGCGTTGTTGTGCCAAACTGACGTCTGAATCGCGAGCATTCGTATTGTTCAGCTGTCATACGCCGGGATTTGGTCCCGCCGAGGTGGAAGCCATGTTGGCGGACGCATTCTTTGGGCACTGCCAGGCTGGTGCGCGGGCAAGTAAACTAACAGTCACTACTAAGAGCGGACGAGCATTATCGAGCGGAGTTGTGGCTCGTTGGCCCTAGCCGCGTTTTCCGTGAGCGTATTAAGAATCGCACAGAAAGCAACGACGTATACCACAGAGTAAGTGACGCGATGGTTGGCGAGATCACTAGTCCACAGAATCGGCGAGTCAAGGACGCGGTGAAGCTGCGCGGACGTCGTCAGCGAACCAAGCAGAAGCGCATCATCATCGACGGTACTCGCGAAATTCGACGGGCCATGGATGCCAAAGTCGAGTTGTTGGAAGTGTTCTGTTGCCAGTCGGTGATGCAAGTGGAGCAACACGAGTTGCTCAATGAGTTAATGAGTCGCAGCGTGGAGGTGTTGGGTGTCACGGCCGCCGTCTTTGAGAAGTTGGCGTTCGGTGATCGCAACGACGGCCTCGTTGCCATCGCCACAACGCCATCTCGCCGACTCGAAGATTTACCAGTCGATAGTAACGGATTGGTTGTGGTTGTAGAGTCACTTGAAAAGCCGGGCAACGTCGGCGCCGTGTTGCGATCGGCCGACGCTGCTGGCATCGACGCAGTGATTGTTGCTCAGCCAGTTACGGATCTCCACAATCCCAATACGATCCGCTCGAGTTTGGGAGCGGTCTTTACTGTGCCAACGTGCGAGGCATCCAACGAGGAGGTGCTGCGTTGGCTGCGTGCAAAGCAGTTGAGAATACTGACAGCGAGAGTTGATGCAGATTCCGACTATCGCAACGCCAATTTACTCGGCGGCGTGGCGTTAGTACTCGGTGCCGAAGCAACGGGGTTGTCGGCAGCGTGGGAGGCGGACGACATCCACGCGATATCGCTGCCGATGAAAGGTCAGGTCGACAGTCTCAACATATCGGTAACCGCGGGCGTGTTGATGTACGAAGCACAGCGCCGGCGCGATGAAGATGCAACGTGAATTGATGCCATTCTTCGTTTTCGAAGAGATCCAGATTTTGATTTCGAAGACGAAAGAAGTCGTTATCAAGCTGCCAAAACGCTGATTGGCTTGGAAGTGAAGAAAAAGCAATCCATCGTCTTCTTGACTTCAGCAATCTTCATTCACGATCGACCTGCCCGGGCGATTTCGTTTCGCGACGCAATGCCACGTTTCCTGGCGCCGAGCCTCCAGGCGCCCGTTGGGTCGTTCCTATGTCAGCCTGAGGCAGCGCCCTAGGGGAATTTGAGGTCGCGCAGCCACAGAGTGTTGAGGTGAAGAATGTTGAGGTGAAGAGTGTTGAGGTGAAGAGTGTTGAGGTGAAGAGAATATGTGGACGAAAACAGATCGAATTGTCCGCAATTCGTTTCGCTACAGTTCTTCCCAAACGCTATGGTAGGCGCCGATCAGTTCGAAGTACTCCAATAGCAGCTGGTAGAATTCTTTGGAGGCGATGGTGGCGCTGTCGCCAATGACAATCAGTTTTCGTCTGGCGCGTGTCATGGCGACGTTCATTCGTCGCTGGTCGCCAAGAAACCCGATTTCGCCATGTACGTTGCTGCGCACCAGGGAGATGACAATCGCTTCCTTCTCGCGGCCCTGGAAGCCATCGACGCTATCGACTTCCAGATCGGCGTACGAATTGCCGAAGCGTTCGCGAATGTGTCGAACTTGCGCGGAGTAAGGGCTGATGACGGCGATGTCCTGCATCGCAACACCCGCCTCGATAAGTTGTTCGACTTTTCGAATCACAATGTTCGCCTCCTGGGGATTGAAGCGACTTTTTCCCGCCGGCTCCCGCTCTTCGTCGAATCCCGCTCCTGCGGTGTCAATAAAATCGACGGGGGTTTCGGTGAGTGGATTGGCAGTGACACCCTCGAGGTCGACGAGTCTGTGGTTTGCGACGGAGTCGGCTGCGATGAGTGAGTCGTCGTAAAATTGTTGGGACGAGAATCCCATGATGTGCTCGTGCATGCGATACTGAACGGTTAGTTGCCGAGAGAGGCTTGTTGCATCGTGGTCCATTAGCCGTTCTAGGAGGCTGACTCCAAATCCCTCGCCACTCGCCTGCTGAGAGATAATCGTCGGCGGCAATTGGCAGTGATCGCCAGCCAAAATGAGTCGGCCGCAACGCATCAACGGAATCCAGTTGCTGGGCTCTACGCTCTGACAAGCTTCATCGATTACCGCGACATCGAAATATCGTTGCCCGAGGATTTCGCTATCGAGTCCAGTATTTGTTGCGCAAAGTACACGGGCCTTGTCCAGCACTTCTTCGACGACTTGCTGTTCGATGCGTCGGGCGTCGGCCAGCAGCGAACGCGCTTCGTCGCGCAATTCCTTGCGACTGCCAGCCGCCGGTCTAGCGCGCGTATATCGAGAGGCTTTGTCAAACAGCGTGTGAGCTTGTTTTACCAGCTTGCGAGCCAGCTTCGCATCTCGATGGTTTTCCACGATGAGATCTAACGTATGTTCACGGAGTTGCGGGAGGACGCGGGCGGGGTGTCCGAGCCGAACGGCGTTTTCACCAGCGGCCAAGAGTTTCTCGAAGATGTTGTCGACAGCGATGTTGCTGGGCGCCGAAGCGAGCACCGTCTGACCATTGGAAACAAATTGCCGAATGCACTCCACGATTGTAGTTGTCTTGCCAGTTCCAGGCGGCCCGTGAATGATCGCTACGTCTTCCGCCGATAACGCAAACTGAACTGCCTCGCGTTGCGAAGCGTCGAGGGATTCATTGTGTAGCTGTAGATCGGCAACGGCGGCGAATGTTGCGGTCTTCTTGGTCAACAGGATCGACTTTAGTTGAGCGAGTCGATTGCCGGTAGAACTAGCTGCTCGCTCGAGCGCCGCGCGCTGACGGTCGCGGGCGACTTCGTCGTTGGAAAGGTCAATGCGGAAGCGATCGCCCGGATCGTCGAGGTCGGGCGGTTGATGTAATGCGACTTGAATCGCGCGACGACCGCGACTGCAGACAACTCCCCGCCATCCATCTTTTGCATTGGAAGCCGAAACGAGCACGGGCGAGCCAACGCCCAATCGAGTCCAAGGCAAGGTCGCCTCTTCGCTCGGCTTGCGGAATGTCAGAATAAATCGCCCGCCGAGTCCCGTGGTCGTGTCCCGCAGACTCAAGCCGACTAGACTTCGTCCGGTTTGCTCGGCTTCTTCATGCGAAAGTCGCCGCAGTTGGCCGAGAGTATGTTGAGCCTCGGCTTTGGACTCCATCTCGAGCAGGCGAATTAAGCGTTCGAAATGATCTTCATCGTCGCGACTTGTGACGGAGGAACTTCGAGTTGCGGTGTGGCGACGCGCCCGAATGTGGCGGCCGGCCAGATTGGCGCCGTCGAGTCGCGCTACGGCGGAATCGATGAGGTTTTCGGGCAACTCAATCGTCGCTGTGCGGCCGGTAATCTCGACCTTGCCGACCTTGCGTTTGTCGACCGCGCCAACTTGGATGATTAGGCGAACGATCGTGCCGCGGGTCGTCTGGCGTGGAAGTGCTTCGAGGAGGATCAACGACATGCGGCGCGGTGTCTGCCAGATTGGGTGAGGTTATTTTAAAATTACATTGCGACTGCCAATGATCGCTGGACGTTTTGGTCCAACTGCAATCCCAATCCACCCGTCCTGCATGACACACTGTGTTAGCTCGGAGTCTTGCATTTTGGGGTTCTTGGCGATTTGATCGCTGATCAGCGGTATCTTTCGCTGTTTATCGAATACCCTACCAAAAATCCCCCGCAACGCGGCTTGGTCAACTAATCTTAGCCGCTTTCCTTGCAGTTCAATATATCCTTCTCGGGTTAGTTTGGCGTCCAGTGTATTGGAGTCAGGGCGATAGTGAGCGCGAACGATGAACTTTTCCCATACTTTTTGCCCGCTTTGCAATTCTTGAATCTTCAGCGTTAGTGTGATCATGCCGTCGTCGCATTGAACTCGTACGGCGTCGTACTTGGCGAACTCAACCGTCACGTTTTCAGGCATTTCTTCCCTCGTGGACATGGGGGTCCGCGGGAACATATTGCCGATTTTCTCAAAGAGCTCGACTATCCCAAGACGTTGACCATCGAGTTCAAGATTTTGCAGCATGTTGTTCATCGACGATTGGTGAATCTGAGCGCTGAGCAAACTGTCGCTAGGGGCGAGCGGTCGCGGTGTATTGGCGGCCAATTGATTTGGCGCTGCGAGACGATAACGCGCGATCATCCGGTCGTCCGTTGTTTTCATTTCAATAGCGATGGGATCGACATTCAGGTCTCGAAGTGGATTGTAAATCTTAGTGCGGAATTGTTCCGTTGCCTGGTTAACTCGCGACTGCACTTCCGAATCGAATTTAGCTTGAACTCGACGCGCGACTTTTCGGCGCATTTCTCCATCGGCTTGATCGATGTGGCTGTCGTGTTGTTGTATCGCGATCGCTCGAGCAAAAATGCCGATGAGGGGCACGGAATCAAAGTCGGTCTCCACGTTGTGTAGGTCGGAGCCTGTGTAGGCACCTACCCGCGATTGGTGTAATTGGAGTCCGTTCGGCGTAACGGAAATTTCTTTTTCGGCGTGGAAGTCCGCGCTGCCTCGATTGTAAAACGTGGCTGGCCCGCGACTGGAGCGAGTATTAGAGGCCACTTGTCCCGTCGCAGCGACGATCACCCGCCACTTTTCGTTGGCTGGGATCAGTTTGATGCCAACCTTGTTCGAGGTGGTGCTATGTCCGCGAACAAGTGCTCCCATAATCGTGTCTTGCACCGGTTCCGTATAGACTTCGCTACCTGGGATCAGGCGGTTGACCAAGTCCTTTGAAATCGCAATGCGAATGTTGGCGTTGCGGTAATGTGTGTTCAACTCGTTGGCAAATTGTTCGTCGGGCGCTCTGCCAGACCAACGTAGCCAGTGGTAATTCTGCGACACGTGTTCGCCACTGCTCGAGCCGCCTCGCATCTCGTACGATTCGATATAGTAGAGCAATTCTTCGACGTCAACTGGTTGAGTTGCCCAAGGGCGGAGGGCATCCGTCAGGCTGATAAACTCAGGACTGGTCATCAGCCGTTGTTGCGAATCGTTTAGCATTGGCGATTCGATCCGCAACAATGAAATTGCGCAGAATGATCGCAACTTGCCAATCGACTCGGCAGACAGATCGCCGTGGATCAATAACTCGACAGGAGCAAGTCCGAGGTAGCCATGCCAGCGATCCTGATATCGGCTGTCCTCGATCTTCGTTTTCGCCAGCTCCATGGCTTCTTTGAGACGATGTATATTTGGACTATCGATACTGGCGTAATTCTGTGACCGAACCAGTTGGTGAGCTTGGTCCCAGATTGTGAGCCGTCGACGAACCGCGTAGATGGTTCGCTTTAAGTCCGATTTCAGTCGAATAGATTCGGCGTGTTTTGACATTTCCTCAAGCTCGGAGGCCAGCGACTCTATCTTGTACAGTTGGTGCGGTATAGCGTCGTCTGACAACGTCGGTCGCTTGGCCAGCCGCTGAACTTCTTCCTTGATTGACTGCGCAATTATTCGAGCTTCATCGTGTTGGCTGAGTTCCTGCAGTTGACTAATGAGACCGACTGGACGAACACAGGGATTTGTTACCGATTCTACAGGCTCTGGTTGTTGGCCCGCAGCGGGTGTCAATGGAACGGAGTCGGGCTTGGGTAACGCCGGTGGCACCGGAAAGCCTGTATTGGGATAATTAGCACCATTCGGAATAGCCGGGTTGGCAGTCAGTTGCAGCACTTCAGGAAGTCGCCGCATGTCGTGAGTTCCGAGCGGCTCGATTTGCGCACCAATTCCCGGTTGCAGCTGCACGGACTGCGGGGCAGTTTCCGAATCGTTATCCGCTCGCGGAATGGCGGGAGTTTGTGGGACGATTTCGATTACGGGTTGAGCGTCGCTGGCTAGTTCCACCATGATGATGTCGCTTACCAGCGCGCCGACTGGACGGTGGTATTCGTCAAGGAATAGCGGTTCTTCGATGTCCGATCGTCGCAGTTGGGGGGCGACAGGCGGTATCGATAGCGGATCGCTAGATCCGTCTGTAGCCTGAAATTCTATATCCAGCGAAGGCAGTAGAGTTACTGGTGTTTTTGGCCTGGGGGACTCGCGGAGCCACGTCTTGGGAGCCATGATTGTCAAGATGAACAAACACGCGACAACACATAGGTAAGGCCAAAATGGGCGACGTTGACCCTGTTTCATCTCGATTCCCTTCAAAACATTCCCGTGCCTGAACTGCATGAGTGCCCCATCCAAATGGCGCGACACAGGTATCCGTTATGATCGGAGCTCAAAGACGCATGTCGAGAATCGGATTGATCAAAGCAAACCGAAGATTGGGTATGTTGGTGAACAACCAACATAACCGCGAAAGTCTACCGGAATCTAAAACACGAGTTTGTCAAGCTTTGTGGGTTAGGTGAAGTGTTCCGACTTAATCGCGGAAAGCAGAAAGCTCGAACGACTAGTGTTGGCTTACCAGGCGATCAATGTTTCGATGTTAAACATAGATGCGCGACGTTAAACATAGACGCGCACTTATGTGTACTACGCTGATTTTTGCGACGCTTATTTTTGCGACGCTGATTTTTGCGACGCTGATTTGTACTACTCGTCACCCGCCGGTTGTCACATCTCAGCGCAGCGTCCGGTTTCCACCATCATTCGTCCAGCACCGTGTCTTCGTGTTCGTAACCAGGTGCACAGCAGCAGATGAATTTCAATACGACGTCCGAGGTGTTGGTGATTTGATGGTGAGCGCCGGCAGGGATACCGATTGCATCGCCGACCGCAACGTCCCGTAGCTCACCTTCGATTTCCATTCGTCCTTTGCCCTCGAGGATGTAATAGATTTCTTCTGTCTCAAGGTGGCGATGAGCGGTGGTGCTGCGTCCGGGTAGCAGGCGCGCTTCCGCCAAGCTTTGTTTGACGATATTGGAATTACGATAGGCCAACAGTTCACGGATTTCGGAGCCATCCTTGGTAGTGAAGGCGGGCACGTCCTGTATGTTGCGGATGTCCATCGATGTCTCGTTGCGAATAGAAGTTGTTGAGACTATTTGAAAACTTCGTCTTCAACATTTGACTTAAACTTCAACTTTTACTTGGCGGCAACGCCCGTTAGCGCGAATGTCGCACCATTTTTGGGGGGCGATGTGAAGAACTTTTATTCCGGATTCCCGTCGCCCTCGGTTGGCTGGGGCTCGGCTGATTCGGTTTCGGCTGGAGGCTCGGCAGACAATCGCAGTATTGAGACGCGGGCGGGCGAGTAGTCTCTCGTCAGCCAGCGGTCTGCTTGCGGGAGATCGGTGGGGCTAAATCGCATGTCGGATTCGACGATGAAGACGCTATCCTGGGGGGCAACATCGATCAACCCGGCGATCATGTTCATCAATTGTTCGCAACATTCGAGGTAGAAGTCGTAGGGAGGCGAGCAGAACACGATCCACGGGAGGTCCGGCATCATTTCGGGTTTGAAGTCGTTTTCCAACCAGAAGAACGTGTCGGAGGCAATGACGTCGACGACTTTCTCCAGCCCAAGGCCGCCCGCATTCTGCTCGACGAGCCGAGCTGTGGGGAAATGACGTTCGATCGCTGTGGCAGATTTCGCCCCTCGGCTGATACATTCTAGTGCGAGGGCCCCGGTGCCGGCGAACAAATCGATGGCATGTTTATCCTTCGCATCGGGGCCTAGAAGGTTGAAAATGGCCTCGCGAACGCGGTCCTTCATGGGCCGGGTGCGTTGATCGCCATGATATTGTAGCTTCCGACCACGGTGACTTCCGCCGATTATCCGCAGTGTTGTTTCAGCAGAACTAGCCGATCCACCAGCGTTTTGCCGCGTTTTTCTTTTGCCGCTTCCCATATTCCTCGGTCTTTCTACTCCAATGAATTTCGCCCGGCTATCGCGCAGGCGGCTTTTCTGCTGTACACACTATGCTAATCTTATTGTCTAGTACGGCCAATCCTCCGGCAGGTCGAATCCGATTGCACGAACACGCCCTCAGTTTTCTGCGTATGGATTAGTCAGTTCAACGAACGATAAAAACGATAAAGAAGAGTAAAAAACGATGTTGCGCAAAAACCGTTCTATCTTCCAAACGCTTGCCGTTCTGACGGCGTTGATTGGCCTTTCCCTCTATAGTTCATTGTTCGCACAGGAAACACCGCCTCCTGCCGATCAGCCAGCCGATCCAGCGCCAGCCGATCCAGTGCCAGCGACTGAAGAGCCAGTGGCGCCAGAGGTTGGAGCGGCCCAACCGCCAGCTGAAACTGATCCGCCGGCCGAACCTGCTCCACCGGCTGAAACTGCTCCACCGGCTGAAACTGCTCCACCGGCCGAAACTGCTCCACCGGCCGAAACTGATCCTCTGGGAATAAATGCCGATGCGGCACTGGGGGCTTTCGAAGCGGAGTACACGAAGTGGAAGGAGATCTTGGTCGGTTTGCGGAAGCTTCAACTCGAGTTTCGCGAAGCCGACAAGCCGCGGGCGACAGAGATCGAAGGCGAGTGGGCCACGTTGATGGGCCAAGGGGAGTCGATGTTGAGTCAACTGCGGGGTGTCGCCATGAAGGCCTACGCGGCTGCTCCCAACAAGAACGCGAAACTAGCTCGATTCCTTGTCAAACTAATTGAAGATGACTTGATGCGAGACGACTACGAGCCCGCCTGGGAAGTAGCCAATTTGCTGGCTTCAAACGAATGCGAAAACAAAAACATCTACCTCGCTGCCGGAATCGCCGCTTTCATGTTGAATGATTTCGACGCGGCCGAGAAGTATTTGACCAGATCGCAAAAGGACGGAACATTGACGACTGCGCTCGGAGGCCAAGGTCAGGCTTACATGCACATGTTGCCCGAGTACCGACAATTCTGGGAAGTTGAAAAGGAGCTGCGGCTGAAGGAAGCAGCTGCCGACGACCTACCACGCGTGAAGTTCACGACGTCCAAGGGGGATTTGGTTATCGAGTTGTTTGAGAACGAGGCGCCGCAAACAGTCGGCAATTTTATCTCGCTGGTCCAGGACGGGTTTTACAACGACAAGGTGTTCCACCGAGTGCTTCCTGGTTTCATGGCGCAGGGGGGCTGCCCGAAGGGGGATGGTTCCGGTGGGCCCGGATACAAGATCTATTGCGAGTGCCAACAGGAAAATCACCGCAAACACTTCCGCGGTTCTTTGAGCATGGCTCACGCCGGGAAAGACACTGGCGGATCGCAGTTCTTTCTGTCCTTCGCTCCGAAAGACCATCTCAACGGCAAGCACACTGTCTTTGGCCGGGTTATCGAAGGCTTCGAAGTTCTTGGATTGATACAACGAGTTGATCCCGCCGAAACCGCTGGTCCCGCACCCGACAAGATTATCTCGGCCGAAGTCCTGCGCAAACGTGAGCACGAATACGTGCCTACGAAAGTCGGCGGCTAACGCTCAGAATACTCACAGCCGGCATGGGGAGATGGGGAGATTCGAGCGAATCGTCGAATGCCGACCGCCAACCGCAAAACAATCGATTGAAAAGGATGCGACCATGACACTGCGTTCACTTACCTTCACCTGCTTGTTGGTAGCGATAACCGGTAGCTTATGGGCCCAGGAGACTCCGCCCGCGGACAATACTCCGCCCGCAGACAAGACTCCGCCTGCAGACAAGACTCCGCCTGCAGACAAGACTCCGCCTGCGGACAAGACTCCGCCCGCGGACAAGACTCCGCCCGCGGACAAGACTCCGCTTGTAGATAACGCTCCTGCGGGAGACGCGGCAAAGGCGACGGCCGGGGATAAAAGCCCTCGAGAGCTGTATCAGGCGAAGAAGGCAGAGTGGGACGATAACGAAGCGAAGCTTTCGAAAGTCATCGTAGACTATCGGACTGCCGACGCTACGACACGCGGAGCAATGTACCGCGAATATCAAGCTCTTGTGGGATTGAGCCGTCGGCTGGTCGCCGAACTGAAAGACGTCAGTCTGGCGGCTTTCAAAGCAGCCCCCAATGAAAACACGGACGTGATCGACACTATCATCGGTTTGGTCGTGAACAGTAATCGCATGAATGATAACAACGGGGCCCGCGAGATGTGCGAGCTGCTAGTTGAAAATAAGTGCGACAACAAATTGCTTCCGTTTGAGTACGGTGCCTCTCTCTTTTGCTTGGGAGAATATGAGAAGTCCGCGGAGTATCTCAATGCAGAAACCCCGGCTGGTCAGATGTCCCAAACGGCGCGAGAATGCCTCCGCGAAATCAAAACTCGCGCGGCCGAAGCCAAAGCAGACGATCTTCCCCGTGTAACAATCACCACGAACAAGGGCGAACTCGTCTTGGAGTTGTTTGAAAACGAAGCCCCCAATACCGTCGCGAGCTTCATTAGCTTGGCCAAGTCGGGTTACTTTAATGACACGAATTGGCACCGCGTCATCCCTGGGTTTATGGCTCAAGCAGGGATGCCCAACGATCCAGATGATCCGACTAAACAAGGACCGGGGTATCGGATTCCATGTGAGTGCCATCAGAAGAATCATCGTCTGCACTACAGAGGTGCGTTGGCGATGGCTCACGTTGGTCGCGACACTGGCGGCTCGCAATTCTATATCACTTACGAACGCACTTTCCATCTCGACGGCAAGCACACTGTGTTTGGTCGTTTAATTTCGGGGCAAGATTCGCACGCGAAATTCAATGAAACCGGCCCGCAAGCTGAACCTGATAAGATCATCAAAGTCGAAGTGACTCGCGCCCGCGAACACGAGTACAAACCCGAAACGCTTCCAGAGTAACGCTCAAAAAAGAGCTGAGGCGTTCCGCTAATTCCTTCTTCGATTGGTGAGGCAATGCGCCAGTTACGTGGCAAGAACGCATTTGTGACTGGCGCAGGATCGGGTATTGGCCGCGCGATCACACTTGCCCTTGCCAACGCGGGCTGCAATCTTTTCATCACCGACGTCAACGAAGAAAACTTGTCGAAAGTTGCCGATGAAGTTCGCGCGGTTAATGCTACGGCGAAGTGTTTTTCGTGCGATCTAATTGATCCGACCCAAATTGACTCGCTGGTCGAACAGTTGCTAGTCGCGACCAACAGCGAGTTGGATATCCTGATCAACAACGCAGGTATCGCCTACTATGGTCCCACACATAATATGACGGACGAGCAACTGGGACGCTTGCTGCAAATTAATTTGCACGCACCAATACAGCTCGTTCGGAGGCTCTTAAGAACATTGTTGGATCGCGACGAGGCGCATATCGTTAATTTGTCGAGCATGTACGGTTTCATGCCTGGTCGTAAATTGATGGCTTACGCTACGTCGAAGTTCGGGCTCTTAGGATTTAGCGAATCGTTGCGATGGGAATACGGCCGCGCTGGAATTGGCGTTACTGCGGTATGTCCCGGTTTCGTGCGATCTGGGTTTTTCGAGGCAACTCAGTCTGGTTACGACAATGGCAAAGTGCCAACACCGCCCGCCTGGCTCTGTACCACGCCCGAAAAAGTCGCCAGGAGAGTCGTCCGCGCCATCCGTTGGAACTCGCGAGTTGTGGTCATCACACCGCTCGCACATCTGCTCGGTGCCATGCGCAGTTGTTGCCCGTGGGTGCTGGATCTGCTGTACGGATCGAGTCGACGTCGCAAGAAGGGCTAAATTATCGCCGTCATCTTCTCGCTATTTCACCTAGCCTTCCAGTAGGGCCGCTAAATTCCACCATGTTTCTCCAACGAAATGGTTAAATTCCGTTTCCAGCCGAGCCCGCGACGGATATCGGTAGGTTGTTTGATAGCAGTAGTTTACCATCGATTATTGGCGGGAATAGAGAGGCTCTTACGAGGGGCACTGAAACGCCTTTGCGGCTTGACGAAACGCGTTTTTGTGAATAGTCTGGCATGCTTTCCCCTAATGTAAGGGGAGTGGCTGTATAGCAAATCGTAATAGTAGCTGGCGAGCGTTGATCCCATGCAAGTGAAATCACTGAAAGTGTTTTGCGACGTCGTGGGAAAGCGGAGTTTTTCACGAGCTGCGGACGAGAACGGGATAAGTCAATCTGGCGCTAGTCAGATGGTCCATCATTTGGAGGAGCATCTGGGTGTCAAATTGATAGATCGTTCGAAACGGCCGTTTGTGTTAACACCCGAAGGTGAAGTCTACTATAACGGCTGTCGGCAGGTAGTGCAGCGTTTGCATGCGTTGGAAGAGAATGTCCGAATGATGCGACAGCAGGTAGCTGGCCGAGTTAGCATCGCTTGCATCTACTCCGTCGGCTTGGGTCATATCAATGAAGTCATTCAGACTTTTTTGGCGGAGCATTCGAGTTCCAACGTGCGAGTTGAATATCATCATCCGGATCGCGTTTACGAATTAGTCGAAAGCGAGCAGGTTGATTTTGGGATAGTGAGTTACCCGAAGCAGAAACGCGACATCCAAGTGACGGCTTGGCGCGAGGAGCCGATGGGTTTGGTATGTGCGCCACAGCACTCGTTGGCGTCGAAAGAGTCGGTTAGTTGGGAAGACCTCGACGGATTGCGAATGGTCTGTTTCGACGACAACTTATTGATTCGACGTCAGATAGATCGAGCGCTAGTTGTGGCGGGATCTCACGTCGAAGTCGCGATGGAGTTTGACAATATCGAGACGATAAAAAGAGCGATTGAGATTGATTTAGGAGTGAGTGTGTTACCGATGTTTACGGTTCGCAATGAAGTCGAATCGAATCGGTTGGCTGCGATTCCGATGGACGATGATTTTCGACGACCGGTGGGTATCATTCGTCGTCGAGGTAAGGAGCTCGGACAAACGGCTCTGCGCTTCATGCAGGCATTGTTAGAGCAGGCAAATCAACCCATTAATGGTGAGTGTTCGGAGATTTGAGCAACATCTGACGCTCGAGTAGAAATGGGTAAGTAGTAGGATTGAATGGTGGAACGAATGAGTAACGAAAAGAGACTGGGATTTCCCAAGAAGCATGGTCTATACGATCCGGCTAACGAGAAAGATAGTTGTGGCGTGGGATTCGTCGCCCACATCAAGGGGCAGCGGAGCCACCAAATCGTTTTGGACGCGGACGAGGTGTTGCGCGCGATGGATCACCGGGGAGCGTGCGGTTGCGAGTCCAACACTGGCGATGGCGCCGGGATGCTGACGGCGTTGCCGCATGAATTTCTTGCCAAGGTTGTCAAGCAAGAACTTGGTGCAGTTCTGCCGGGCCCAGGGAAGTTTGGTGCGGGCCTTGTGTTCTTGCCGCAAGACGACGTTGAACGCGCGAAATGCAAAGAAACTGTCAATAAGATCATTGCAGAGCAAGGTCAGGTTTTAGTCGGCTGGCGGAAGGTTCCCACAGCGCCCGACATGGCAGACATTGGTCCCACCGCGCGCGAATCCGAACCGGTGATGGAACATCTCATTGTCG
>JBLHLE010000023.1:0-16815 GCA_047620805.1 Pirellulaceae bacterium | reverse complement strand
ATGCTCGATACGGTCGCGTCGTTTTCCGTCGCTACGCCGACCAGCCGATGGGTGCGGCAGGTGCCAGCAGTGCTCAGGCGTCAGAGTGATTCGTAGCTTTGAGTGATTCGTAGCTTTGAGTGATTCATAGCTGAGGCTGAATCATCGCACGGACTGCTTCCGTCGTCACTGGATCGATAACTCCGCGCTCCGTAATGATCCCCTTGATCAGTTCCGCAGGTGTGACATCAAAGGCAGGGTTGTAGACCTTAATTCCATCTGGAGCGGTTTGGCGACCGAAGCCGTGGGTAATCTCTTCGGACCCTCGTTCTTCAATTGGAATTTCATCTCCGCTGGCGATCGACAAGTCGAACGTGGTCGAGGGAGCGGCGATGTAGAACGGGATACCGTGAGCCTTGGCCAAAACCGCAATCGAATACGTTCCGATCTTGTTGGCGGAATCTCCATTGGCCGCGATGCGATCCGCGCCGGTAATCACAGTTTGGACTCGCCCCTCGCGCATCACTTGCGCCGCCATCGAATCGCAGATCAGCGTCGCGTCGATATTACGCTGAGTGAGTTCCCAAGCGGTGAGTCTGGCACCCTGAAGCAGCGGCCGCGTTTCATCGACGAAAACACGCAAGTTTTTGCCGACATCCTGCGCGGTGAAGATCACCGACAGTGCTGTTCCATACTCTGCGGTAGCTAATCCACCGGCGTTGCAGTGCGTTAAGACGCCCTGGCCGTCGTGCAGCAATGCGGCACCAAAGCGGCCAATGCTGCGACACAACACTCGATCTTCCTCGTGAATGGCCTTTGCTTCGGACAGTAACTCGGAAAGAATTGCGGCCGGATTCTGCAAAGCTGACTCGCCGCGGAGAGTTTCGCCACGAGCCTTCATGCGATCGAGCGCCCAGAACAGATTTACAGCTGTCGGCCTGCTCGTCGCCAAGTAATCAGTCACTTCCTTCAAACGCGAGTAAAACTCTTCAACATTCGCTTCCAGCGCAGTCTGCAAACCGACGCAGGTTCCATAGGCGGCCGCGATTCCAATAGCTGGCGCACCGCGAACGCGGAGCATCTTGATCGCTTCCCAGACCTCTTCGACCGTTCTGCAAGCGATCTCTTTCAATTCGATGGGCAACAGTGTCTGGTCAATCAATTCTAGATGACCGTCGACGCCTCCCGCCCAACGCATAGTTTCCGTAGCGCTGTCCGAACTCATGAACGCTCTGCCTTGATTGCCTCTTGCAGTTTTGCGTCTTTGGCTCGAATCTTGCCAATCAAGGCGGCTTTGAAGTCTTTAAACTTCTGGCGCAGTTCGCTATCGGCGGTGGCGAGAATCTGAACTGCGAACAGGCCAGCGTTGCGGGGGCCACCCATTCCGACCGCCATGCTGGCGACCGGCACGTCTCCGGGCATTTGCACGATCGAAAGCAGAGAATCTAGTCCGCCGAGTTCCGCGGTGGGTACGGGTAATCCGATAATGGGCAAGCATGTATGAGCGGCGACCACACCACCCAAGTGAGCTGCACCACCAGCGGCGCAGATAATCACCTGCAAGCCACGTCCTTCCGCCGCTTCGGCGTACTCCATAACGTCGCCTGGAGTGCGATGTGCACTCATGACGCGTACTTCGTAAGACACTCCAAATTCATCTAGCGCTGCAGCTGCCTTTTTGATTTTCGGCCAATCGCTGTCGCTACCCATTAAGATTCCAACGCGTACACTCATTTCGCAATCATCTCCCAGCAACTTCGAAGTTCTTCATCCGCAAAACATCGGATTTTGTCTATCCAAACAAAGATTTGTAAGGCATACCGAACGAGTCTGCGACCGCCCGATTGGTGATTTGATTAGCGTGGATATTGACCGCCGACTCGACAACAGAGTCCTCCAAGGCAGCGACTAACACGCCTCGTTCGGCCAAACGCTGCACCCATGGTAGCGTGACATTGCACAGAGCAAAAGTACTGGTGCGTCCCACCGCGCCCGGCATGTTCGTCACACAGTAGTGGACTACTTCATCGACGACAAAAGTCGGGTCGCTATGCGTGGTCGGACGGCTCGTTTCGATACATCCACCCTGGTCGATGGCGACATCGATAATGACGCTGCCCGGCTTCATCGTTTTCAGGTCGTCTCGGGCGATCAGTCGCGGGGCTTTCGCACCTGGAATCAGCACGGCGCCAATTACCAAGTCAGCTAATTTCAGTTGCTCGCGAATCGTGTGACGGTCGCTGAACAAGACATTCACATTGGCGGGCATCGTATCGTCGAGATACCTGAGGCGATCCATGTTGATATCTAGGATCGCGACATCGGCCTTGAAACCAGCAGCAATTTTCGCTGCATTGGCACCGACCACTCCACCGCCCAAGATGGTGATATGAGCTGGTGCAACTCCGGGAACTCCCCCCAACAGGATTCCACGTCCCTGTTTCGGCTTCTCCAGAAACTTGGCGCCTTCCTGGATGCTCATGCGACCTGCCACCTCGCTCATCGGCGTCAGCAGCGGCAAGCGTCCGGCGCCGTCGCGAAGGGTCTCATAGGCGACACAGGTGGCGCCAGTAGCCAGCATGGCTTCGGTGAGCTCTTGATCGGCTGCAAAGTGAAAGTACGTGAAAATGGTTTGACCAGCGCGGAGCAACGGCCATTCTTCAATCTGGGGTTCTTTTACTTTGACAATGAGTTCGGCTTGACCGAATATCTGCTCGGCCGAGGCGACCAACTCGGCGCCAGCTTGTAAGTAGTCGTGGTCGGCAAGCCCAGAACCCACGCCCGCTCCAACCTCCATAATGACTTGATGCCCCGCGGCAACCAACATTTCGACACCGACCGGTAACATCGCGACACGGTACTCGTCACATTTCACTTCGCGCGGAACACCGATAATCATTCTTCATGGGCCTCCGGCACTTCAACGAGCTCTTCCTTGGCCCGGCCACTTCGCACGATCTCTTTGAGAGCATCGCGAGCATCTTTGTTTGCTGTTTCCCGCTTATCAAAAAACAACCGCAACGGAACTTCGCCAAAGTTCAATCGATCTTGCAAGACGCCCAACAAATAGCGGCGATACGACCGTGGAAAACCTTTCGGGTTGTTGCATATGAAGACAATCGTCGGCGGCTGAACGCCGATCTGTGTTACGTAGTAAATTTTGGGGCGTTTGTTGAGCTTCATCATCGGCGGTGGATGATGCTGCAACGCCGACTTCACGAGCCGATTCAACACGCCCGTCGAGACGCGCTCGAGCGATTGCTTGAATAACATCTGTGCGTGATTGATAACCATCTTCAGATTTTGACCCGTTTGGGCGGTCATAAACGCGATAGGTGCGTTCGTCAAAGTCGGGAAAGTATCGTGAATATAGTCACTCCACTCTTCGGTCGGCATTTGATCCTTCATCAAGTCCCATTTGTTGACGACGAAGAGACACGGCTTGTAGTAATCGGTGATGTGGTTACAGAGTTGCTTATCGACTTTACTAATTCGCTGCGAGCAGTCGAAAAACATCAACACGACGTCGGCTCGACGAACGGCGCGTTGAGCTCGATGCATTCCGTAAAAATCGATGTCGGTGCGAACGCTCTTATTTTTTCGTAGCCCTGGCGTGTCGATCGCCATAAACGACTTGCCGTCCAGCTCGAAGCGCACATCGATACTATCGCGAGTCGTTCCAGGGATTTCGCTGACGATCATCCGCTCGGTCTTAGTCAGCGAGTTAATGAACGTACTCTTGCCCACGTTGCGACGCCCGACAAGCGTCACTTTCATCGTCGGATCTTCATCCGGGTAGGGCTTAATCTTCGGAAGGTATGTGGCGATCGCCTCTAGCAATTCATACTTATTGCGGTTCTGGTGAACGCTAATCCGCACCAATGGCTCAAATCCCAATCGATGGAACTCGTCCGCCTGAGTGTCCAGAAGGTGTTGATCCGCTTTATTGCACACCAACACTACCGGAGTATTTAAACCTCGCAATCGCTTGGCCACTTCTTGATCTAGTGTCGCCAAACCGGCTCGAGTATCGACGATGAAAAGAATGAGGTCAGCTTCCCGAATCCCGACCTCGATTTGCCGCTCAATATCAGCGGTCAAGTCGTCGGTATCTTTGATCCCCATCCCACCAGTATCGACCATGTCAAAAACGAGATTCTCGTCTTCGTACTGATAGATGTTTCTATCGCGCGTCACCCCAGGCATATCATCGACGATTGCGATGCGACGACCGGCCAGCCAGTTGAAAATACTTGACTTGCCTACATTGGGTCGACCAACGATTGCTACTTGCGGAACTGCCATCGCTTCTTCATCATACGGGGTAGCGAAAGGGACTGCGTAAGTGGCAAGAGTCGCGATCGACACACAGCGATCATCACACTCCGCTCGCAGCACCCCTAATCTCTCTAGTCTATCGAGTTTGCGGGGCAAACCGATAGGGGGTAACAAAGGAAGCGGCAATGTCCAACCAAAATAATTCGCCCGAATTGAGTCAGCAGACAGTAATCCAGTACTTGCAGAGCCTGCATCGCGCCGGAATTCAACAAATCGGAAAGATCCCCGAGGCAGCAAAGCTTGCGCCGGCGCCCCAAACCGCTACCACCCCTGTCGCTACCACCCCTGTTGTTGCTGCCCCTGTTGTTGCTGCCCCTGTTGTTGCTGCCCCCGTTGTTGCCGTCGGGGAGCCCCCGAAGAGTCAGCCGGCTACAACGGTACAATCCGCTTCAGCGCAACTAGTAGAGCCGCCTCAGCCCGTCGCTGGTGCTCCGGTTGCAACGCCGAAACCGGCGGTTCGCGGCGCAGTGGCCGTCGGCACTCCGATGGCCGCAGCTTTGCAGCTTGACCAACGCCAAACGCAACTCGACGTCCTCCGCAATGAAGTGAGTAATTGCACGCTCTGCGAACAACTCTGTTCGACCAGAACGCAAACGGTCTTTGGAGTCGGCACGATTCAGCCGCGGCTATGTTTCTTGGGCGAGGCTCCAGGGGCAGACGAGGATCGAGAAGGCGAGCCATTCGTCGGTGCCGCTGGCCAACTACTTAACAAGATCATCAAAGCTTGCACGCTACAGCGCGAAGAGGTCTACATTCTGAACACATTGAAATGTCGCCCGCCCGGCAACCGCAATCCACTACCAGACGAAGTGTCTAACTGTCGAGGCTACTTCGAGCGACAGCTGGAGATACTTAACCCGGAGTACATCTGCTGCCTGGGGTCGATCGCTGCACAAAACTTATTAGAAACGAAAGAGTCAGTCGGGCGACTGCGCGGCAAGTTCCATAACTACCGTGGCATCAAAGTCATGGTCACCTACCACCCGGCGTATCTACTCCGCACGGACAGTGCAAAGCGTTACACGTGGGACGACATGAAGATGCTCATGGAAGCCATGGGCATTCAACTTCCAGGGTAACCGTTCGCATGACTTGCATTAGTCAGCCAAGTGATGCAATCGAGCCTACGCCGGCTTCAGCAGCTTGGCCAACATGCCTCGCAAGTCGCGAACTTGCAGCGGCATGCTCATGATCACTCGATGGTCTGCCAGTTCCGCGTCTTTGAAGATGTACTGCTGACGTTTGTCGGCAATGAGAATCGCGGGAATGTTCTGGGTCTCTTTGTTTGTTGCGAACTGATTAAACGCGTCGAGTGCTGTGCCGCCGAGCTCTGTTGCACAAAAGATGACCACGTCGGCAACTTGCTCGTGATCAAACCGGGCCAAGGCTCGTTCGGGGCTACTGATTACGAGAACGCGGTAGCCGCGACGCTTAAGTTTGTCGCGAAGAATGTCCTGCATCACCGTATTGGACTCGATGACCATCACGGTGCGATCGGCGCCTTCGAGTGCTGCCTTCAGGGACTTGGTTGTCTGTTTGGCGATACCATCTTCCGCCGCCGATTCGACAACGCCAGTATCTCCATCTTTTAAGCGATGTGCAGCGAGTTTCAATTCCGCCAACATCTCTTGGGGCGATTGGTAACGCTTTTCAGGATCCAGTTCCATCGCTTTCGACACGATCGAAATGATGTAGTGCGGCAGATCGGGAGCCGCCTCAATAATCGGTTTCACATCGTAGAACCGCGAAACGCTAAGCCGCTTAAGCCGATCTCGCGTCTCGAATAACGGCGGCGTTCCCACTAGCATGTTGTAGAAAATACAGCCGACGAAATAGATGTCACTGCGAGAGTCGTCTTTGCGCACATTCGTGCCTCGTTCGAGAGCAGCGTAGTCGATCGCTCGAGCGCTAGGGCTATCCGCAAGTTCCTCGTCCGATTCGCCGCGTGCGGCAGCCAGTCCAAAGTCCACCAACTTCGCTTTCCCATCGCTGGTTATCAAAACATTTGACATTTTGAGATCGCGATGGGTGATTCCTTTTTCTGAGGCGTGTGCCAGACCGGCAACAACGTCCATGATCAACTGCAAAGATGTAATTGGGTCGAGCTTCTTACGGATGCGAACAAACTCGCGTAATGTTCTGCCTTCCACGAAGTCCATAACCATGTAGGGACCCAAACGGTCCGAAGCGACTTCGTAGATCGAGACGATGTTGGGATGACGCAATTGGACACCCATTTGTCCTTCGCGGAGGAATTGTTCAACTTGTCCTAGCTCGTCGCGAAACCGCTTGCGAAGCACCTTGATCGCGATGACGCGGCCAGTTTCATTGTGCACGGCGCGATAAACTCGAGCGAACGTACCCGATCCGATGAAGTACAAAACTTTGTACTTGCCGTAGAAGTAGCCAACTCGCTCGCCACGTACCAATCGGTCGACCTGATAATTAGTGAGCATCTCCTTGCGAACCAAGTGGTTGAGGAAGTCTTCTGGAGAGACCTCGCGAGTGCCCAGCTCTGTCCACGCACTCTCGATTTCGGAAGGTTCCAAAACCCCCAAATCAAGAATGCGTTGGCCGAGTCTCTCTGCGGTCAGTTCTGACATAAAGCGTGAATTCCTCTGTACCTAGCACCGCAGCAAGCGCGTTAGATGCCAATCCTCCGAAGCAAATGTGATGGTACGCGCGGACTGTCTCGTCCCCCTGTGCGCGGAGGTCCCCCAGCACTGCTTTTAGCTCTTGCGGCAGTTACTTCCATACTAAGCAAGATTGCCAAAAACCGCAACGATGGAGTAGTCAGACACCCCCAATCAGGGGTCGCTGACGGCTGCCGGAAAATCCCATAGAAACCGCAAAATCAATCCAGGGATGTCAGCGGTCTGCTAAGGACGAGAATCCCGCAATTTGCGTTACGAGTGCGGAAATTCCAAGAAAAAACGCCTCGCCCCCGTGGGCACAATGGGGGCGAAGCGTGGTACAAGGAATCGAATTCGGCGACTAAGTCTAGTCGTCCCGACTTCCATCCTCTTCAACTCTAGCACGGTAATCGTCTCGTTCACGGCGAGTTGCCTCAAGATCGAAAACTAAATACTTCATGTCCAACCGTAATTGGCTCAGTGCTTCTTGTACGAGATTCAAAATCCGACGTCTACGACGGGTGTTTTCAACTACACGCTGGTAAAGACGTTGGAGTTTGCCCCGATGCTCTTCCGGTAGGTCGCTAATAATCGAGCCCATCTCGATTAGGTCCTGCGGAAGCTCTTCGGAATTGTCTTTTGAGAATCTTGGTGCCTGCGTCATGTTTTGGTCTCCTTCATTGATTTGGTACTGGCTATTAATGCACAGCCCGTGCCAAACCCAGAAAGATTATCGCAAGTCGCCAACCCACAAGCACTTACAGATTATCGCTAAAATCTCCCCTTAAATCGCGTGTTGTAAATATGCAACGATGTTGGGCTGGCCCTAGCACTTAAATGCTGTTACAAGCCACCCTTACGTCGAATTCAACGGGGAGTCGCGACGAGTTGCAAACACGCGACATCTACCAATGCCTTTTTGCCGCATGTGGTTTTTCATAAACACCAATGGACTTTCCCTTCCACAATTCCCGCTCGCTCACCAAGCTCGCCGTTGCGATGCTCTGGATTTGGACGATCTTGGTCGCTGGTCTCGTCACGGTCGCCGATCTAGACGCCCAACTCACTGATTCGTTCGAATCGAGCTCCAACGCGTGGCAGTTGGTCCAAACAGACTGTGAAACGAGAGTTCTGCAGCAACAACGGACATTGGAAATAGCCAGGCAGGGCAAGACATCCGAGTTTTTGAAGTTGCACTCGAAGCAGGGAACACTCGCATACCTCGGCTATCAGCTTTCTCCCGCTCGTATCATCTCTGAACTTCGCTTGTCGATCTGGCTCCGTTCGGATCACTCGCGTCTGCAACTGATGGTTCGCGTAGTCCTGCCTCGTTCCAAGGCACCTAACACTGACGACCCAATAAAATTTCTATTGACGGGATCGACCTACCAAGAGCCTGGTGCCTGGCAGCAACTTACGCTCAACGATTGCGTTGATCAACTGTCTAAGAAAATGCGACTGCTGCGTTCCGAGTTTGGGTCGCACGTCGATTCGCGAGAAGCGTATATCGACATGATTGTGATCAATGCCTATGGCGGTGCAGGCGTTACAAATCTGTGGATAGATGACCTGCGGTTAACTGGGTACATCCCTGCCGAAACCGAGACCTCGTCAGTAGTAAACGCGCCACCGAACAGCGGGACAGACGGCATCGCACAGTTAGATCCAAGGCCAGTCGTCACAAAACCGATAAAGGTGACGCTCGATGGCTCGATTCTCATTGCGAATGATCAACCCGTCTTCGTTCGCGGCATCGATTATCGCGGTGAAGACATACAATGGCTCCGTCAACGAGGCTTCAACACGCTCGTGTTCAAACAGGAGCCGACCGAAGAACAATGGTCCCAAATAGCTCAAAACAATTTTTGGGCGGTGTGTCCACCTCCAACCACAACGCTGGACATTTCCCAAGTTCCGTTGTACCGCCGAGCGCTCTGCTGGTCTGTGGGCGATGAACTGACCGGACGAGACCTGCAAACGGTCGAGGAAATGGCTCGACGATCGAGGCAGCTACCAACGGAACTACATCGGCCGATAGTCGCCAATTGTCGCAACGATCTCTGGACTCTCAGTCGCGCGGCGAACATTGTCTCGATTCGTTGCCCGTCGCTTTCGGGAAATCTCGACTGGGAGCAGATCGACGACTGGATTCGAATTCGCCGACGAGAGACTCAACCCGGCACACCGTTTTGGGCCGAGATTTCTTCGGAGCCCGACGCGTCGCTGGCAGTACAACTACATCAACTGGGACACCGTGACGCCGTTCAATTCGACCCCGAACAACTGAGGCTGCTAACACATCGGTTGCTCTCCACGGGCGTTCGAGGCATCGTTTTCCGCTCGAACTCGCGGCTCGACGGCAGCTCGCCGCAGCAAGAAACAAGAGCGAAGACGCTCGAACTATTGAATCACGAGATGACTTTGATCCAACCGTGGCTGGCAGGCGGCCAATTCGAAGCGAACCTGGAACCACCCAACGACGATACCCGCGTTTCCGTTCTGCAGACCGAACGCTCCCGACTGCTCTTCATCTCGCATCGCGAAAGAGAACAACAATTCGCACTATCACCCAGCATCGAAGAACAATTGACGCTGACAATTCCAAACACTTTTAGCTCGCCCTACGCCTATCACATTTCATCAACAGGCGTCCGCCCCCTCGACCGCAAACGAGTTGCTGGCGGCCTCCGCGTCATCGTCTCAGCGCCAACCAACATCGAGCTGGTAGCGTTGACTCACGATCCCAAAGTCGTCCGGCATCTGACGCGCCAGGGCGGAGAACTGGCCGGTCGAGTCAACGAACTTCGTTACGAACTGGCGATGAGCCGACTGGAACAACTCGAGTTTCTGGTGAGCGAAAGCCCGGAAAACAGCATCGACAAACGGTATATCTCGCAGCAACTTACCGATGCGAGACAGGCATTGGGCCATGCCGTTCGTTTCGGCGACCAGCGGGACCAACAGACTTCCGCAACCTACCTGCAGCAAGTAAATCGAATCGTGACCGCGGCAAACCATCGCCTTTGGCGGAGTGCTGTGCGCGGCATGGGCAGCCCATTGATCAGCCCACTCTGTCTTAACTCGCAGACGTTGCCAGCCCATTGGCGTTTGGCAAACCATCTCAGTCAAACCCAGTTCGCAACCAAGTATTCATCCGATATGCGGAGCGTGGAACAATTAGTTCGAGCCGGCTGGAAGAACTTCCGCAGCGCCGATCAACGGGTCGCAACTCAAATTCAACTCTCGCCTACCGGTGGAGTGGACGATAGTCAGGCTCTGCAAATTACGACTTCCCCAGCCATTGGCTCCGCCCCGAGCTACCTCAACGCACCTGCCGCGGAGATCGTCAGCCCACTAATACCAATCGAAAGCGGCAAGATCGTTCGCATCAGCGGCATGATCAAGACGATCGGCCGTCTCGAAAAATCACCCGAAGGTCTACTCATCTACGACTCGATAACTGGCCGCGATTTGGGCTATCGACTCTACGAAGCAAACCAGTGGACACCGTTCATTCTCTATCGCGCCGTCGCCAGTGACGCTCAACTGCAAGTCGTATTCGAAGTGAACGGCCTCGGCACCGTTTGGATCGACAACTTCCACGTCGAGACGGCGGACAACATGGCACCCGCCCTCGCCCGCAAGCCGCAGCGAACTTTCTGGCAGGAATGATCGCGATTCGATACGAGCTCGGCGGGAATAATGAGGGCGAATGATCGCGAATCGGTCTTGGCGATATCCACGCTATGCCCGTCGCTATACATGAGTTACCTCCCTCACCGCAGCGTCCAGAGAGGTTGCTCGCTGCAGAATCGACAAGAATTTAAAAACTGGCAACCTCTCAGCTACAATTAGACTTACGACACTATAATCAACACTTCAGTTTCATTAACCTTACAGTCCTTAGTTTAGCGCCACACCCAAAACAGCCAAACCATGAACAGTCTACTCCTCTTTGCGATCGTTGCAGTCGTGGGACTCGTCCTAGTTGTCGCCCTAGTCATCTTGATCATTATGATCTTCCGTCGCAAATCGACTGACCGGGGCGAAGACCAGGAGAACTTGACGATTGACATTCGTCAGTTGCCTTCCCACGGGCCTGCAAGTAATGGGCTTGCAAGTAATGGGCCTCAACTGGAATTGTTCGGCACGCGCGTTCGGATCGCTGTGCTGGTCATTGCCCCGGCGGGACGTGGCAGTGAGTTGCCATCCAAATTCAATCTACCGGGTGTCATCGACGGTGTCGTTCCAGGATTAATGGAACTCGTAAATCTTCACGAACCAATATTCCGGCGCTGGCCTCAACAGCTCAGCGTCCAAGGTTTCGTACATTCGTTTTTCAGCAATATGGAGCTGCCTGGGGAACGCGGCAGCGATACTCCGTGGGCCAGCGTCGCCGGCCGGGTTCAAGTCAGTGGCCATTCGCTGTTGCTGGGCCTCGTACTTTGCGCTGATGAAAGCAATAATATCGGGCAGCTCACTGCGGAACATGCAGGACAATGGCTCGACATGCTTCGAATTCGCAAGTGACGAGTGAATTCGAAAGTAACTAGTAACTTCGCAAGTAACAAAGAACAACGATCGTGAAACGCTCTCCCGAACAATTGCGGCAAGATGCGCTCGCCATCTGGCAAGCTGGCGTCGACGCCGTAAAAAGCGAACGGCTCGTTGCGGAGACCCTGTTATTTGAAGACGGGCTGCTCATTGTTGACGACCATTCCATTCCACTCGACGAGATCGACCGCATCGTCGTCGTCGGCGGAGGTAAAGCGGGCGTGGGAATGGCGATCGGCGTCGAACAAGCATTCGAGAATCCGCTGGTACGAAACAAACGACTTAGCGGCTGGATCAATGTCCCGGCGGATTGCCTGGTCGATGAAAAAACGACGAAACACATCCACCTTCACGCCGCTCGTCCGGCGGGTGTTAACGAGCCAACTGAGGACGGAGTGAGGGGGACGGAAAAGATCCTCCAGCTGATCCGTAGCCTCGGGCCACGGGACCTTTGCATCGTACTCATCTCCGGTGGCGGTTCGGCACTCCTTCCTGCGCCAGTCGAGAACATCACACTTGCAGACAAACAACAGGTCACCAAATTCCTTAGCGGAGCCGGAGCGAATATCGCGGAATTAAACACCGTCCGCAAACAACTCAGTCGAATCAAAGGTGGCGGTTTACTCGAAGAATGCAATGCACGAAGCGTGATTACATTGATAATCTCCGACGTCATCGGCGATCCACTGGACGTTATCGCCTCTGGCCCAACCGTCGCAAACACGACGACCGCAGCTGATGCACTACAAATCCTGGAGAGCTTCGAGGGTGCCAGACGAGAAATCTCTTCGCACGTTTTCGACTACTTGCAACAACGCGGCCGACTGCCATCTCCACCGCTGTCGCGAGCGGCAGTGAATCTCATCATTGGCAACAATGCCGTCGCGGTCGACGCCGCGGGAATAGAGGCGGAACGCCGCGGCTACTCGCACGCCATGTCGGCAGCCACGACGCTGGAAGGCGAAGCCGAGGCGATCGGAGTCAACTTCGCCAAGATGGCGATACGAATGCGAGACCAAAACGGTCCCGATTGCCTTATCACGGGTGGCGAACCCGTCGTGCAACTCGCCGACGCCAGCATCCGAGGCAAAGGCGGACGCAACCAACAACTCGTCCTCGCCGCAATGAAGTATCTCCAGCAACACGACAAAAGTGACCACCTTTGCAATGGCATCGCCCTACTCAGCGGCGGTACCGATGGCGAAGATGGGCCCACAGATGCAGCGGGCGCAATTATCGATAGAGCCATCTGCCAACAGGCCGCGCAGCTTCAACTCGATGTGCAACACTCGCTGAATACAAACGATGCTTACACATTTTTCCAACAGCTAAAGGCACTCATCCAAACCGGCCCAACTCACACCAACGTCTGCGATTTACGAGTCTGCGTTGTCGAACGCATCGAGACCAGAAGAGGCTAAGCAACCGCTGCGTGATTCTTTGCAATTCTTTGCTGAGTCACAGTTTCATATCATTGCCTGGAGTCGCGCAGCCTAATCCCACCACCATTGGTTCGGCTTTAGGTTGTTCAAATAGATCTGCTTTCGCAGCGACTGTAGCTTGCCGTCTTCGTCTTTGATTTTGTTCGACGATTGGAGAGCTCGCTGTGGTTCGATGATGACTCCGCCGCCAATCGGAGTCATTAACACGTTGCCCTTCCAGATGACGTTCACTGCCGGGTCGGCCTTGGTGATCGGTTGGTGGTTCTCCGTTTTGAACACTCGCTCGTCGCCAAAGTGCGGCATATCCCAACCAGCTTTTTCAAAGTAACCTTGCTGACGGATAAATGCCGACGCGACCAATAAGTCGATCATGTCGCGAAGCTGTCCGTAGACAGGGGACTTTGCCGCCAACTCCGGATAGACCCTGGTGAACTCCTCGACGAATTGCTGACTGTACTTGTTCGGCTTCGGATTCGCTTGAACTTTACCCGTCGTGGCTTCGACCTTCTCGTCCTCGCCAACTAACTTGACGCCGTTGCCAACTAGCTCCATCGCCAAGCCATCCTGACTGACCTTAACGCACTCGTAGTGTGGCATAAAGTACCAACGTTGAAGGGCATTCTTGGCAACCGTTCGCGGATTGACGCGTTCGACATAGGATGTCAATTTAACGGGTGGTCGCTCCAATGCGATCCCGATCAGCTTCATACGATAATCGGCTTCGACCAGAACTTGGGCCATGTGAGACTTGGCCGAAACACCATTAATCGTTACGTTCTGTTGTCCCAACGACCGGAACAGTCCTTGAGCAATTCTACCGGCGTCATTCGGTCGAACATTTCGCAAGCCGTTCAGGAACTGCTGCATGTTCTTGAGCCCTTCTGGCGTGGAATCGATCGACACGCTGACCACTCGGTTACCTCGACTTCGAGGTCCAAAAGTGCGCAAAGCCACGACAAGGTCTTCCAATTGCAGAACGGCCTGACCAGTCTTCACTCCGATGGCTCGCCCAGAAATATCCTGCCAAAAGCCTTCGGCGGGGCCGGCAATGACGATGTCGTTGGTGTCGGGAAAAAAGAATACGTGACTGATCCGCGTCAAACCTGCCAGGTTCTTCATCGGTTCGGAGGGACCTTGTCCCAGTTTCTTCTGCGCAACAACCGCGGCTTCCAATCGATTCAGCGAAACTTTGCGTAGCGGACTGACTCGCATTAACTCGGGAGTCAGGAATCCGCGGGCAGCGTCCATTCGTTGACGAGTCAATTGTCCCGATGGATCGCTGAACATCTTGGCTTTCAAAACGCCTGTCGCATCGACCTCAACACCAGCGATTTGCTGACCCAAGGCTAAGGGACTCGAAACCTCCAGTAAGATTACCGACGCCCATACGCAAAAACAGATTTGCCAGATTTTCATGGCTCATACCTCTATTCGTGTGATACCGCTACGGACGCACCGCGAATACGAACCGCGCAATTTTTCAGCCTGCGCCTCTTCAGCGCACACCACTTTCCTGTGAACTACGACGTTTGCAGACCCCGCCGTAGCACTGTCATTCGATTTCCATCGGAGCCTCAGCTTCTCAAGATACCGCAGCTTGAAACTGGGTTCCTAGCAACTGAACCTCTAATAACTAGCCCGCAAAACGAAAGTAGAGGTTGCGACCAGTTCGACAAAAATTCGACGTTGTCCCTGGATTCTAACTCTCGAGTCGCGGTAGAGCAAACATGGGCAGTCTCTCACCGCAGCTGAAAACACGGAACCACAGGTCACGTCCCAACTTGCCGCCAAACGGCGGCAGTGATTGGGTACGGTGATTGGGTACGGTGATTGGGTACGGTGATTGGGTACGGTGATTGGGTACGGTGATTGGGCATGATGATCAGCCACGACCACGCCGCGGCGGCCCGCCGCTCGACAACTTTGGTTTTGAGGTCATCATCTGGTAGTTGCCTGGCCCGAGTAGATCGTCAATACGGTTTCGCAGCTCCGCCGAAACATCCACTTTCATGCGATCCGAACGCAACGTGACACGCGTCTCATCTTCCAACAGCAACAGTAATCGCAACTCGCAATTGCCGGGATAACCGCGAACGATTTCACGAACTTTGCGGAGCGTATCTTCAGCGTGCTTGACTTGATCCACGCGAATAACGAGTCCGTTCGTGTAGCGCGAATCGAGTTCATCGAGTGGAATCAATTCATTGACGATGAGATTTGCTTCGTCGCCGCCTCGGCGGTCAATAGCGCCCCTGGCGACGAGAATCGCCTCTGATTCGATGAGGTGCCCCATTGTTTCAAAACCATCGGGCCACAGAATACATCGAATCGTACCATCGACATCTTCCAAATCGAAGTTAGCGTATTTCGATGGCGCGCCGGGCTTCGGATTCTTGGTGTGGGCCATTTTGATTGACGCCAACATCCCACCCAAAATCACTTCGGCTCTTTCCGGAACGTCGGCAATTTTCGACGTCGTGTGAGAGCAAAACTTATTCAGCTGTTCCTGATACTGAGCCAGCGGGTGGCTGGTGAGATAATATCCGAGCACCTCTCGCTCGTAGGTCAACATCTCGCGTTCTTCAAGTTCGGGCATATCTGGCAACCCCGGCGCTGCCCCCGCTTGTTCCTCTTCGTCTTCCATTCCGCCGAACAGATTCTTTTGCCCGCTTTTGCGGTCCGCATGAGCTGACGCTCCGGACTGCAATGCCCGATCCACGACGGCGAGCAATTGCGAGCGTTTGGCTCCAAAGACATCCATTCCCCCGGCTTTGATGAGAGTTTCGATCGCTGCCCGGTTACACGAGGAAGCTTCAACACGCTCACAAAAATCAAAAATATCTTTGAATGGTCCGGCCTTCTTACGGGCGGCGACGATTGCTTCCGCGGCGCCACCGCCACATCCCTTAATCGCAGACATACCAAAATAAATCTTGCCATCGCCGACTTCGAAGTCGACATGCGAGGAGTTGACGCTAGGGTGCACTACTTCAATTTCCATCCGCTCGCAATCTTCTAAGTGCTCGACCAACGCGTCTTTGCTCTTGAAGTTACGACCCGGGATGTCGGCTGACACCAACGCCGCCATAAACTCCACTGGGTAGTGCGCTTTCAGGTACGCGGTCTGATAGGCGATTAAGGCGTAGGCTGTCGAGTGGCTTTTGTTAAAACCATACCCCGCGAATTTGCAGATCATTTCCCAAATCTCGCGCGAGTCCTTCTCCTTCATGCCGTTTTCGCCAGCCCCTTTGAAGAACTGCTCGCGGTTCGCATCAATGATCTTAATCTTCTTCTTGCTGATCGCCTTAATGCAAGTATACGCACTAGCCAACTCAATTCCGCCGAGTCGATTGAGAATCCGCATCACCTGTTCTTGGTAGACCATCACACCGTTCGTCTCGGCGCAGATTTCCTTGAGTACTGGGTGTTTATATTCAGCCTCCTGTCGACCGTGCTTGACTTCGACATAGTCGCGCACCATACCACCCTCGAGCGGACCGGGACGATAGAGCGCGTTGGTGGCGATAATGTCGCTGAAGTGGTCGGGCTTCATCTTCTGCAAAAGGTCGCGAATACCGCCACTTTCCAACTGGAAGATACCTTTGGTCTCACCGCGACAGAGCAACGCAAACGTCGCTTTATCGTCGAGCGGGAATTTTTGCGGATCGACCGTTTCGCCCGTCGTTTCTTCGATCAATTCGACCGCTCGCGAAAGAATGGTCAAGTTCCTCAGGCCCAGGAAATCCATTTTCAGCAACCCGGCCTCTTCGACTTCGACCATCGACCATTGCGTGATGATATCGTCCTTGCCAGAGACTCTGCCCAAAGGAACGTACTCCGTGAGCGGCTGATCGGCGATCACGACTGCG